>JBFWON010000004.1:0-81025 GCA_050250515.1 Bdellovibrionales bacterium
GCAACTCCTTTAAAATTTGTTGTGGTAAATGAGTTTTTAGGCCAAGAGTGGCCTGTTTTTCAATTACCAGGAGTTGCACTGGAATATTGAATTCAGCGGACTACTTTTTGGGCCGTCGGTGCGTCATTCTTGATGCATCGGTCCGCGCGTGCTAACTCCACCTCTTTTAGAGGCGGGCTACTTTGATCAAGCTATTATTATCCTATGACGGGAGTCCCTATGAAGGCTGGCAGCGCCAGCCGGGAAAGACCACCGTTCAGGGGGAGATCGAAGCCGCCCTTAGCCAAATTTACAATGAACCCATCACGATCGTGGGTTCGGGGCGGACGGACGCAGGCACCCACGCGGTCGGCCAGGTGGCCCATTTCACGCCACCCAAGAAGGGCCCCGAAGTCAGGCTTCAGCGCGCCCTCAACAGCATGCTGCCCGATACCATCGCCGTGAAAGGTGTATGGGAGACGCCGCCCGACTTTCATTCCCGTAAAAGTGCGAGGGCTAAAACCTACTGCTATAAAATCTGGAATCATCCAGTGAAATCGGCCCTTTGGCATCACCGGGCCCTGCATGTGCCAAAACCCTTGGATCGGGCGACTCTCGCCCGTTTGGCCGAGGAGATCGTGGGAGAACGAGATTTCAAATCCTTCCAGTCGACGGGAACCGACGTCAAAACCACGGTCCGCCGCATTTTTTCCTGCCAGTGGCGCGAGCGCTCCCCCCATTTGCTTGAGTTTGAGATCACTGGAAATGGGTTTTTGAAGCAAATGGTTCGAAATCTTGTAGGAACCATGCTCCACCTGACCCGAAACCAAATGGAAGTGGCTGATCTCAGGGCTATTTTCGCGGCCCACGATCGCCAGGCGGCAAAGGCCACAGTGGCGGCTCACGGACTTTATTTGGTGCGGGTGCAATATCCCTCGGACCTTGACAACAGGTGCCGAAAACTCTAAGACTTCCAGTTTCTTAACGAAAAAAGAGCAAGGATTAAGCAGATGAAAACCTGGAACGCTCAAGCGGGCACAGTTGAGCAAAAATGGTATGTAGTAGATGCCGCCGGCAAAACTCTCGGTCGTATGGCGACTGAAATTGCGAAAATCATTCGTGGTAAGAACAAACCCACTTTCACTCCTCACGTCGACACCGGTGACTTCGTCATCGTCATCAACTCGGACAAAGTGGAAATGTCTGGTGAAAAGTGGAACAACGAGAAATTCTATTCTCACTCTCGTTACTTCGGTTCTTTGAAGGAGCTCTCCGCCGCTCAATTGCGAGAGAAAGATCCCGATGCCGTGATCCGCGCCGCGGTGGCCGGCATGTTGCCGAAGAACAAATTGTCGAAGCGATTGATTCATAAATTAAAGACTTATGCGGCTCCAACTCATCCGCATGATGCACAAAAACCCGAAATGTTGAGCTTGTAGGAGAAGACGGATGGCGAAAGCAGCTGCCAAAGAACAATACATTTATGCAACTGGACGTCGTAAAACCAGCGCCGCACGCGTGTTTTTGAAGCGCGGAACCGGTGAGGTCACCGTCAACGAAAAGCCGCTCGACAAGTACATGTCGACCCCGACCGCCAAGATGACAGTTTTGTCTCCCTTGGTTTTGACTGACACGAAAAACCAATATGACGCTCGCGTGACCGTTGTCGGCGGTGGCGTGACTGGACAATCCGAAGCCATTCGACATGGTATTGCCCGCGCCCTTGTCGCAGCCGATGCCAACCTTCGGCCGACTTTGAAGAAAGCCGGACTCCTCACTCGCGATTCTCGCATGGTGGAGCGTAAGAAGTACGGTAAGCACGGCGCACGTCGTAGCACTCAGTTCTCTAAACGATAATTTTTTATATTCAAAACTTGGAATCCACAAAAACCCGCACCTTTGCGGGTTTTTGCTTTTGTAAGAGCAGCGCCCAGGTAAATGCCCCGTCTGCTCGGGATTCAAAGAAAACTAAACTTCGCAGACTGGACACAAGTCAGCAATAAGTCGGTGTGCTTTGGGCTCGACTCTTAAAAATAAGTTCGCTTTAGTGAACCTTTAAGTTCACTTTTAAGCCAAACTAATCAACACTTGTTTTATAGACAATTTTAAAAATGGTTATTCCCGGGAGGGATATGCATGGCCGCGCCCCTCGCTTCAAATGGAAAAACTGTTTTGTTGGTCGATGACGACTCTGATATTCGAGAGACTCTTGCGACCACATTGGCGCGGGAAGGATATGTCGTTGTCAAAGCTAAAGATGGTCGAGAGGCGATAGCCATGTTGGTACAACACCGACCGGACGCCATCCTTTCCGATATTCGAATGCCAAATATTGATGGTTTGACTCTCCTTGATCATATCCGAAAGTCCAGCCAAATCCCTTTTGTTTTGATGACTGGTTTTTCAGAGATACTCAAAACGAAGGATGCGCAGGACCGAGGTGCGACCGACTTTATTTTGAAGCCTTTTAAGCGTGAAGAAGTGTTAGCCACATTGGATGTTGTGATCAATTCGGATTCAAGATCGGTCGGCGCGTCGTCAATGACCTCCAACACAGATGAAGAAGATCTGGATTTGAATTTCTGCCGTTTAAGTATTGATGAGTTCGTCTCAGGTAAAATGAGCCTCGCGGACATCTTCGTGCGAATTACGGCCAAGCGCTACATCCAAGTCGCCCGGCAAAACAGCGAGCTTTCGATCGATCGCATTCAGGCTTACAAGTCTAAAGGCCTTCACTTTCTCTATATTCGAAAAGAAGACTTCGCCCGATACATCGGGCTAAACGTCGAACTTACCAAGAAAGTTATGACCAAAAAGTCGGTTTCAAAATCGCAACGCCTACGTTTGCTTAAGCACACTGGCGAGATTCTGTTGCAAGATGCGTATGTGAACGGCGTCAGCAAGGAGAAGTTGCAGGCTAGCGCAGCCTTGGTGGAAGCCATGGTTTCAACTTTGAGTGAAGACGCAGAACTCTTTGAACTCTTAGATATCTTGCAGACCCATGCCGACTACTTATACGCCCATTCCCTGGGAGTTGCCCTTTATGCTTCCTTGATTGCCAAAGAAGTGGGATGGACGGCGACGCCGACGCTTTTTAAAATTACCATGGGTGGCCTGTTGCACGACATAGGAAAAAAGGAAATTGAACGAAGTATCTTAGAGAAGCCACGCCAGCAACTCACCCTCCAAGAACGTACGATGTACGAAACTCATCCAATCCGTGGGAAGGAATTGTTGACATTAATAAAGTCCGTTCCAGAGGATGTAGCCCAAATTTCCATGCATCATCATGAAAATATCACGGGCAGAGGATTTCCTTACCGGCTGTTGAAATCAAAAATTCACCCTTTAGCAAAACTTATTTCCGTGGTCGACGAGTTCTGCCTCTTAGTGCTGAAATCCCCCGGGATGCCGGAACCAATCTCAGCTCAAGATGCGCTGGGACGGATTTACTCGTTGAAACGGGAGGAATTAGACATGAGTTTTCTGCGAGCATTGATGCAACTTTTTGATTACCCGATCCCACTGGATATGCCAGTTTCAAGCCTGCCGAAGTTGAACTAGTGGGAGCATCAAACTATTGTTTATCGACGTCTTTGATGCGCTCCCTGTCCATGTGGTACATGTCTGCCGCGAGTAATGAAGGGCTCAATCTTGAACCCTTCACACTCTGACTACTTACAAATCTTAAAGAGCTGATCGATTTTGCCAACGTTTTCAAGGAAGTAACAGGGGCCGGAGTTTCCATTGATCACGCCCATCGCAGATCGTGGAAAACCCGAGGTCTGCAGACCCGTGCCTGAATCCCAAGTCTCGATCCCATCGCGGCCAAAACCAGTGTCGAGAGATTTCATCTGCGGATAACCCGCACGCAAAGTGACTTCGACTCTAAACGTGCCATCGACCCAAGGACGCGGCTGAGCCTCTGAACAAGTCTGCGAAGTGATTTTCATGCGACCGGCGCCATTGGCCGTCAATTGCACTTGTGTCAGGTCCATCACCCAAATATTACCCTGAGCATTACAAATGGCATAGCGAGCCTGCGTGTACTGCTCGGCAATTTTGGCTTCTTGCTGTGGTTTCGGATCCGGGAGCGAACCTCGCGCATACAACGGCTCTTCCGTAAGAACACCCATTCCTTCACCCGCCGCAAAGTCAGCGATGTAGAATACGTTTTTATCTAACCTAACATTCTCCTTGGTCAATTGGTGGGCTCCGCCGTCCAATTCGAAAGCATATTGAACGGTGTAGATGTCTTGGTTGAGTTTCTCAACAAAGCGATAGGGCCCCGCTAACTTCTTACTCTCAATTAATCGGGTGCATTTTTTGTCGCCAAAAGTCGTCGTCGTGCGCTCAACTCGGTCGGCCGTGTACACAATCGCGAATTTGCGAAAGGTGCCTGCTGACTTCCAATTGGGATTGCACTCTGAGTCCCACGCGCCCTGGATATTGGGACCGGGAACGGAAGGCGTCTCATCACCAAAAAAGGTGACCTTGGGATTTCCCTTACCACCTGGATCGTCTTTCTTTTTGCCGCATGCACCGATAACGAAGACCGCGACGACCGCCACGGCCAAATTTAGCTTTGACATATTCTCTCCTTACGAACGTTTTTAATTCTTTTGGAGATACAGCAAGGCGAAGGTCCATTTCTATTAAACTTACACCGGTAGACCAAAAGAATGTTCGGCAATGTTTGTTCCAGTAGCGGCCGTTAGGCCTACAAACGGTGCATCGTGATCAAGCGCGCGCGCTTTTGCGAATCGATTGTGAACAACAGGCGATATCTCTTCCGCTCGCCTCGAACCTCGCTACGATAAATGGCCTCCGAGGTCGGTTGCGCCTGACTGACAAATCTCAAAGCTCGCGTGATTTCATCATCATCTAGATTTTCTTTAATCGCGAGTCTTGCCGCCACCGGACCTGAAACGGTGATCCGATCGTACGGGTGGCCCGCAATTACAACGGGCTGGACCCCAAGACGGTACTGACTTGTGCGAAAGTGAAACTGGACAGCCACATCACGCCAGTAGCTTCGCTGTTCTTCCTGACTAAACTCTTCGAAACTCTGCACAGTCACGACGGCCACATTTCCGCCCCGTGGATCAAATGCAAAGGTGAAGTAACTATGATCATCCAACTTGTGTTCTGGCAGTGGTGAGTAATGCAATTGATAGCGACCCCCTTCAATCGGCAAGGCCCAGTGAATTTTGTTTTTTAGAAATTCAGCGAAGTGGTCCGCATTAGAAACAAAGTTGCGCCATTGAACATTGGGATGAAACTCGATTCCCAGTTGCCACTTCCGATCTTCTATGGGCTCAGGTCTGGGCAATCTGGCTTGTGGATTTGGGGGAGTGTCGACCGAGGTGGCTTCATTTTCGGCCGGGCCAAATGGAATCAAGGGAACAACGACAACCATCTGCTCCCCAAGGTCGCTGCCCAAGCGCAACCCACGGCTCGTGACCAATGCCGCTTCGGTCGAGTCGGTCAGCTCTTGCAAATTCTCGGGACCCTTAGATCCCATGAAACGATTCATGGGTACCGGATCTTTCTGCATTATGCCCGGCACCTTCTGCGGCAGGTTTGGTAGGGCCGCCCGCCCCGTCAATCGGTAAAGCTCCCTAAACAACTCAGGGCGGCCCGCCCAAGAGGGATGAACGACAGCCCATGCCGGCTTTTCATAGTAAGTAATGAGAGCAATGGGTCGCTCAGGCGTGAGTCGAGTTTCAAATGGATCAAAAACGCTTCGCCCGGCCCGCCGGTAAGCCCAGTCGGTTAGCGTAATTAAGGTTGGTTCAAAAGCACCGATGGTCACGTCATCGGCATTCGCCGCGGCCGACGGAGTCTCGACCTGGCGTGAAGGGACATCCACCCACATAAGCCGATCAAATTTTTCCTGTAGGTCGTACAAGACGACAATCAAGTTTCGACGGCTACCTCGCACCGTTAGAGAAAAAATAATGGATTGTTCGTCGTGCAGAAAAGGTAGAAAGCGCAATTCCACCTGCCGCGCGGCGGCCTGATCCTGCATCTTCTTCAGGTCGGCTGAGGTCTTTAATAGAGTCGTACGCCCCCGAAGCTCACCCGCTATGACTTCATCCAAATGCGAATGATCGGACTCCGCCAACCATTTGGTTACCGTTTCACTGAGGCGCGCCACCAGGCGTTGTTCACAATTTTCAATCTCGACTGCGAACGACACGGTTGGCTTTAATAGCGCTAGAAAGATGAAATACGACAACACAACTCAAAGACACCTAAGCAAGTGGTGTGCCGCGATCGCGGTGGACAGCCGGTGTGTGAAACACTCCTGGTCCACCGTGAATTTTTATTCGGGGCGAAAAGAGCCTAGCTTCGGGAATTTTGCACCCCCCACCTGGCACTTTTTGTCCGCTACAGTTTTGCTTTATTTTTTTCTTGCCGAGCGTCTCCTCGCGGCGCTCCTGGAAATCACTCCGTCAGAATATAGTTGATGGGATCAACTGCGATACCGTGAATGCGGACTTCGTAATGCAAATGCGGGCCGGTGGATCGGCCGGTGCTACCAACTGCCGAGATCACGTCCCAACGGTGCACTTTTTGACCTTGCTCTACGAATACGCGCGAGTTGTGACCAAAACGAGTGACCACACCATAGCCGTGATCAACGGATACTAACTTACCATAGCCACTTTCATAACCGACATAGGACACCACCCCGTCGGCCGGAGCATAAACAGGTGTCCCAGACGGAGCCGCCATATCAATGCCCGCATGCATCTCGGGACGGTTGGTGTAGGGATCCACTCGATAACCAAATCGTGAAGTGAACCATCCCCGGGTCGGCTTAATCGAAGGTGTCGACAGAAGTAAGGTTTGGCGCTCGGACAAAGAATCCCAAAGCTGCAACACCCCTTGCTCGCGAAGCTGCGATTCACGCAGAGCCCGGTCGACTCGCACAGAGAGAGAAGCAAAATCTTTGTTGGAATCGCGCGATAGACTTAGCTCACCGGATTTTTCATCGGTCACCGGCTTTTCTGCAGGCACTGGATCGCGAATCATAAACTCGCTAGAGGGAAGACGGTTCACAGAGGGTGGCTCCACGTCCATCGCGCCACCACGGGTGGCAGGACTGAGCGCCAGCTTTAGTACGCGCTCTTCATCCTCGACACTGGTGATCAGATTCAATTTTTTAGTGAAGTTTTGAATACGCTCGAGCGAGGCTTCGAGGACGGTCAGTTTGCCCTCAGCCACTTCAAACTGCTTTTTGAGCATGGCATTCTCGGCCCTTAGGGAAGCATTTTCGTTGATCTTCAAAAGCAGTCCGAAATAATCCAAAGTAGCCGATGCTGCCAAAAGCAGCATAATAAAGGCTAAAAAGCTAAACGCCTTCACCCAGCTCGCCTTTAGGCTAAGCTTCCAGGTGTCGCCGTGCCGATTACTTGCCACTAAGACTGTGTAAATCTTGTTTTCCATAGCCCCTTAATTGTGACCCAAGAACCTCAATCTAGGGGTAATTAGCAAAATGCGTCAACCGTCAATTCGGGGCCGAATAAGAATGACTGAAATATTGTCGTCGCCGCCCGCTAATTTGGCCTCTTTGATGCAGTTCGGCACGACCTCTTCGGGGCGGCTTTGTTTGAAAATTTCCGCGATTTTCTCAGGAGCTACCATCGATGTTAGACCATCGGAGCATAGAAGGTAGAGCTCCTCCTTAGCGGGCTCCCGCTCCAAAATATCGACCAGGACATCGCGCTCAAATCCGACGCTTCGGGTGATCACATTTCGTCCCACCACGTGGGGGGCTTCTTCTTCCGAAATGACCCCGGCCCGGACCTGCTCGTTGATCAAGGAATGATCCTCGGTCAATTGCCATAAACCTGAGGGGACATAGAGGTAGGCCCTGGAATCGCCCACATTCCCAATAAAAATTCGGCCACGAGTCTCCCAAAACAGGACCATGGTCGTGCCCATTCCCATCAGTTCCGGGGACTCAAAAGTACTTTTGTGATGAATGCGGCTACTCGCTTCGCGGTAGGCATCCCCAATAATTTTTCGAGGAGTCAATTTGTTATCGCCGCTCTTTCTGGCGACTATTTCCTGGACAGTCTCAATGGCTATAGCCGAAGCGACCTCACCCCCCTTATGTCCGCCCATACCATCGGCCACCACATAAAGATTGTGATCATGGTCCACCAGGATCGCGTCCTGGTTTATATCGCGCTTTAAGCCAACATCAGTTTGTCCCCAGACATCAAACTTCATGTCAGCAGTTTGACACGTCCAAGTTTCATCTGTCGAGGGAAAGCTTGGCCAATAGCCATTAAGCCCGGAACATTTCCAGCCGATAAAAAAAGACGTGATTCGAGGTCTAAGGATGCAGAAAAAGTCCCGTAAGAAGTATCCCGTTTTTCTTCTGCTGTCGGTGGTACTGCACCTTTTAATTGCCCTTTATTTGTCTCAGTCTGAGGCACCTCCCATTATTCGAACCACCAAAGTGGAGGTTGAATACGTTACGCCAGAAGATTTGGCTCCCGTAGAAGAGGGCAAAAAGTCACCGAATCGGAAGATCAAAGAAAAAATGATGAATCAGGTCGTTGAGCAGGAAAAGCGCATCAATGACGAGAAAGACGAAAAGACGCACCTACTCAGCGCCTTTGATCAAAAAGTTGTGAAACAAACGCGGGCCCAAGAATCGGGCAAATTTCGCAATACGGCTGCTGGAGGCAAGACGGACACCGGCCGTAAAGACGGCGACAAAATGTCGGCCAACGAAGAAGAACAAAAGCATAAAAGGAAAGCCCACGATAAAGGCGATTTGCCGGATCTAAAAGACCTCACACCAAAATTTTCTCTGAATCCGGGGCAAAAAGGTTTGAACGTGGACACTTCTGGCGATCCATCACGGACGGATGACTATTTGAAAGACGTTCAGTCCGGGTTGCAAACTTTGTTGAGCACGCGCGAATTTATTTACTACACCTACTACAGTCGAATCAAAGATGCCCTTCGCCAGCACTGGGAACCCAACGTAAAAGAAAAGGTGAAAATCATTTATCGTAAGGGTCGAAACATCGCCTCAGCCAAAGATCGAATTACGCAAGTCATGGTCACCCTCGACAAACAAGGTGAGCTGATCAAGGTCGAGGTTCTCTCTCGTAGTGGCGTCGATTCTTTGGACGATGCGGCCGTGGAAGCTTTTCGATCGGCCGCGCCGTTCCCCAATCCGCCTCACGGCATGATCGAGCAAGACGGCACAATCAAAATTCGATGGGATTTCGTGTTGGAAGCATGAAGGTACTATTGTTGAGCGGTTACCGCACCAGTGAGAATCAGGAAGATCCGCTTGGAGTGGGACGCACGCCCACCGGCGAGCGTCTTTTGGACCGCCAGATTCACCTTCTCAGTCAGCTGGGGATGGAAGTCATCTGTGTTTTGGCGGGTCACTCGGCCGATGAGCAACTTCGACTTTGCCCTCGCATTGCCAACACCGAACTCGTGTTCGACTCAAACGAAACCACAACCTTGGCCACCAACGCCAAATCAGGACTCGCCGCAGCACCAGGTGAGAGCTGTTTTATCATGCCCATCGAAATTTCGATTCCTCCAGGTGACCTCTGGCGGGCTCTAAAACAGGAAGGCTTTAAGTTTAAGAACACCGAGGCCTGCCATGTGCTGCAGGCCATCAATGATGGGGGCTCACCGTGGCACTATGGTTTTCCCTTATTTGTTACGCCATTCGGCAATCGACAGATTCGGGAGCTCAACCAATTCGTCAGCCTCACGGACCCTCGCCTGCTGTTTCATAAGGTTGTCTTCGACACCGAGACAGACCTTGCGCCGATCGCAAAGGCCTCCTAAATTGTTCCCCTATGCCCAAAAAACTGGATTTTTCCGTATTAGATTCAATAGCTAGACGCGCGCACTATCTGGCCAACAAGATGATCCACGTTGCCAATCACCGCAACAATGTGGAAAAAGGCGACCCCAAAGTGGGGGGCCACTCCTCCGCCAGCTCAAGCGCGCTTCACGTACTTGGCTGCCTGCATTTGGTGATGCGTAGTGGATATGATTGGATCGCCAACAAGCCGCACGCGGCGCCGGCCGATCATGCGTACAATTATTTGTTAGAGCTTTTACTCAATCCCGATTTATCGAAGCTCACCTTGGAAGAGGCCAACACGGCCATGGGCAACTTGCGGGCCTTCCCGCGTGGCGATGAATGGGTCTTTCAATCCTATCATTCGGCTTACGATCCCGATCACCACAACTTCTTCCCCTCTGGAACCGTGGGGATTCCACCCGTCAATGCCGGTTACCTGGCCCTGGCCTACTCGTACGCGGCTCGCCACGGGTATGACGTCCCCAAAGCTCATTTCTGGGCCATTATGGGGGACTCAGAATTTCGCGAAGGCTCCCTCGCCGAGGCGATCCCCGACTTCGCTGAGCGTGAGTTAGGCAATCTCACCTGGATCTTAGATTTCAATCGCCAAAGCTTAGACGGCCATCGCATCACCAATCAGAAAATCATGTCGGCCAACGATGATGTGCGAATTCAACGAATGATGGAGGCCAATGGCTGGCACGTCGTACATGCCCGCCATGGTCGTTTTCGAACTGAACTTTTTAATAACGATGGGGGTAAGCGCTTTCAGGAGATCTTTGAAGGCCGCTTAAGTGATTATGAGCTGCAAGTTCTGCTGCTACTCCCCGACGGCAAGGCCATTCGCCAACTGCTGATGGAACATGATGCTCAACTCGAGAAGTTTCTCAAAAAAGTTTCGGATCCAGATCTGCATAAAGCCGTTCACGATTTTGGCGGCCATGATTTTCACACTTTGATGACGGCCTTTGAAGAGTCAAAGGCAGAAACCAAACGCCCGACTATGGTGCTCGCCCACACAATTAAAGGTTGGGGCCTCAAAATGGCAGCCAATCCGGGCAATCACTCGGCCATTCCGGATGAGGACGAATTGCAAATCCTCGCGGATCGCACGAAAATGCCGAAAGGTGAAGCCTTCGCTCGCTTCGACGCCAAATCACCCGAGGGCGAATATCTGCGTCAGCGCGGTCAAACCATCTTGGAGGAAATCAAGGGGCAAAAGTTACTGAAGGAGAAGAATGAGAAATTCTTCGCCTCGATGGCCGATACGTTGGGCGAAATGGGAAGTTCCCTCGACATCAACTATAAAATGGCCAGTTACCCCCACACTCAGTGGATGTTGGGTCAATTGACCGCCAAACTCACCCGCATAGCCAACACGCCCCTGGATGAAAAGGATTTGCGCGAAAGACAAAAGCCCCTAAACGAACTGGAAAAATCTTTTAAACTGGCTGGAGAGATGATTGTCTCCATGGCGCCCGACGTGGGAACAAGCACCAACTTGAATCCTTCGATGGATGGCAAGATATACAGCGCCAATGATGTGGAAGATGTCGAGACCGAAATGGGCGTCAAAGACAAAACAGTCCCCGATTTGGTGCCGGGTGAGGATGTGACCGATCGATTTTTGCGCTTCGATATAGTCGAAGGCAACGTCATGTCGTGCATGGGTTCATTTGGAAAAATCAGAGACACATTAGGCATTCCGCTGATTCCTCTAATGACGGTCTACGACTTTTTTATTAAGCGCGCCCTCGACCAATTGTTTTACAACCTCTACTGGCGTTCGGCTTTTATTCTGGTTGGCACGCCCTCTGGAGTGACCCTGTCGCCCGAAGGGGCTCAGCATGGCTGGAAGTCCGATATTCAAATTCCAAACCAAATCACTTGGGAGCCTTACTTTGTCCAGGAGCTCGACTGGATCTTGGTGGAAAGTCTTCGTCGTCTGCTGAAGCAAGACGATCACGATCGAAGCGGCGTAATCATTCGTGGAGTCACCCGCGGCGCGGATCAAAAGAACTTTCTCAAATATCTGAAGATGCAAAGACGATTCAAAACTGGTGTTGGCTCTGAAGCCCTGAGTGTGGCCGGCATGGCCACAGCCGGTGGTGTGGAAGAAAATTCGTTTGAATCTCAGTCAGAAGTCGAAATTTTGAACACGATCCGCCAAGAAGTTTTGGCTGGAGCCTATAAGTTGATCGACTTTGAAGGTTACGCCGGCTATGAGCCCGGCGACAATGTGGTTCATCTATTTGCGATGGGTGCCCTTGTCACAGAAGCCATTGAGGCCTCCACGCAATTACTTGAGCGCGGAATCTACGCCAACGTTATCGTGGTCACTTGTCCGGATCTATTAGTCGGAAACTTAGGCCACACCGATGGCTATCAGCATCTTCGCCAAGACCTGGGCATCAATGCCAACCTCTTCGTAAGTGGTTTTGATATGAACTCGCCGGGAGACTTGGCCACCATGGCCGGGCGAAGGATTCCGATTGTGAGTGTGCATGATGGTGAACCTGGTCTGCTGGACAATATCGGCTCCCTGATCGGAGTCCGGCAAGAGAGCTTGGCGGTCCGCAAGCACAGCAAATGTGGCCGCCCGCGCGATGTCTATGAATACCATAGTTTGGATGCGGCTTCTATTGTTGAGTCTGCGATGCAAGTGCTGACCGAGACCGCCTTGGAAAATCTCACGGCAGGGGCGAAGCCGACTTCGTGGGGCCATTCAGACAATGACGAAATTCCTAGCCATCTTTAGTCTTGATGTACGATCGGTTCGACTTTTTCGTTTCAGTCTTGGAATTTTAATTTTAGTCGACTTGGCCAGTCGGCTTGAAAATTTCACCGATCATTACTTGTCTTCAGGGCTTCTGCCCCTGAGTTCCGTGCCGTATCGGAACAGCTATTTTGCCCAGATCAATCCCTTTATGTGGAGCAGTTCTCCCATTTGGGTGGGGGCTCTCTTCGGCACCATCGGACTGTTGGCACTTATACTGATTGCCGATAGATTCCCTCGCACCACCAGCTTTGCTCTGTGGTTTATGTTGCTTAGTCTTAGTCGGCGCAATCCCTTCATCGGTTACAGTGCGGATAGTTTAATGCAATTGGGTTTGCTCTGGTCCGCCTTCATTCCCCGCGCAAAAAAAGGTGAATCGTCTATCTTGAGCGTCGGGACTGCCGCCGTGGTTTTACAAGTGGTGATGCTCTATTTTTCAGCTGGATTGCATAAGGACATTCGCGACTGGTGGTACTTCCCCCACGCCACCTACCTGGCGGTCTCAAGCGATATGTATGGACGCCCCTTCGGGCGCCTGTTGATGGGCTTTCCCAATCTCATGCAGTACTCCACCATGGCTGTGTTTTTGATTGAACGATTCGCCTATTTTCTGTTTCTTTCACCTTGGCGTAATGGGGCCTGCCGGATTTTGGGAATCGCAGTATTCGGGGGCATGCACATGGCCTTCACCGTGTTTATGAATCTTGGCTTTTTCCCCTACATCGACGTCGCGATTCTGCTCGCTCTTTTGCCAAGATCTTTTTGGGACCGACTTGGGGTTGCGGCCGATTTTAAATGGAATCGAAGTCTCCCTAACCTTGAATACGCTCTGCAATCGGGAGCATTCGCTCTTCTTGCCGTGTCGATTTTTAAGTCGGCGGTCAGCGTTCCGATGTTTAGAAAGGAACCACCCAGAATCATTCAAAATCCTGCGCAATTTTTTAACCTTCGGCAACAATGGGCGATGTTTTACCCATCACACGCCATCCCTGATGGATACTACAAAATTATAGGCTATTCGGAAGATGATCGGGCCTTCGACTTGCTGGAAAAAAAATCGGTCGAAACCTGGATTGAAAAACCAGAAAACCTTTATCGAGATTTAGGCGGCATGCGGCCCCTCCGCTTGCTGGATTACGCCCGGCATGGAGAACTCAAAGACCTGCTCACCAGGTATGGAAGAAAATATTGTCGTGAACTTTTGGAGATGGCTCCCCCACCTGCCAATTGGTCCCGGGTTGAAATCATGTTTGTTAGGGAGAACACGGTCTCGCCTCAACTTCCGGTCGCCGTCGAAATGGATCGAACTTTTTCAGCCAATTGCTTAGATGCGGCCTATCGATGACGGCGACGGTAAGCCTTGCGAAGCTCCCTGGCGAATGAAGAGTCCAAGCGAGCGCGATTGAGTGTTTCGATTCGCCGAGACGACAAATCCAGTGACTTTCGAATCTCCTTTGAATTTGCCGCCTGATCATAAATCCAGTTGATCGCTTCGATCGTTTCGTGCTCGGCGCTGTAAGAGAATTCAGCGATTCCATCGGCAAATGTTTTGCCAGGTTGCGCTGCCGCCGCTAGGGCTTGGTCAATCCGGGCCAAGACCAGCTGCCATTGTTGAACAAATGCCACTTCCCGATCCTCAAGGCCTTTGGTGCGGGAAGAACCGAAAGTTGCCACATAAACCGTGCGCTTGTGATCATCGGCCCGAATCCATTTCGGATCGTCATCGACGATCATGACTCGCTGGCCAGATTCATCGAGAATGCGAAGGTCTTTAAAGTAGCCGTACCCTGCTGAGCCGTAGGAATAGCCGCCCCCATAGCCATATCCACCACTATATTGAGTAGACATATGGAAATCCGTCAAGACTCCATCGACAAAATGCCGAAGTCGCTTATCCCCAATTTTGGCCGTATCCGCGATAGCCTGAATGAGGTGATCATCATTACGTGAAAAGAGAACAATTCCCAAGTTTCGATTTCTGAGCTGCTGAAAGAACCAATCCCAACCTGGCGACATTCCTACGAAAATGGGGCGGCCTCCCCACTTATTGTTAAAGGAAAATGTGGTGCCTTCGTTTGGAGCACTTCGCTGGTCCAGCAAAGTACCGTCAACATCGATTGCAATGACCGCTTGATACTTCGTCAGCTTTTCCGCATTGAGACCCGATCGACCCTTACCGGCCTTAACATCGGATACTAATGAGTAGGCCGCAGAATAGGAAACTCTCATCTCAGCCCTTAGGTCCGCCGCCTCAAGACGAGTCAACTTGTGCTCGCGCATGACGAGATCCAAATTGGTTGGATCGGGCCCAAGGGGCGAAAGCGGCTCAGGAGGCTTCGGCGGTTTGCTCGCACCGGACGGTTTGTACTCCGATACCTTGCTGGATTTTGTTTCCTTGGCCTTAGACCCAAACATATTGTCGGTCCAAATCGCGAGGTACTGTTCACAGGCTTCGGTCCAAAGTTTGTCCATGGTCTCTGGCTTAGCAGTCAGGGGCGTCTCCTGCTTGGCGGCTTGGGCTTCTTTCTCTTTTTTCTTCTTTTTTGATTTGGATGAGGCCTGAGCTGTTGAAGTCAGCGCCAGAGAAATCAAAATGAGAAGAGCTCGCTTCATGTTCACGATTAGTCCTTGTCGTCTTTGTCTATGTCGTCTTTGCTGGAGAACCAGCCAAACATACCCGTCGATGTCTTTGCTTTCTTTTTGTTCTCTTTACCAATCAGGGCTATGGCCTCTTTAGGATTCTTTCGAATCCAGTCGCGCACATCCTTATATTCCTTAAATTTGGGTATCTTTTCGTAGTCCAGCTCACGATGCTCCTCGAGAAGCTTCCGAACCACATCTTCCATCAGATAGGTGTAAGGAAGGAGCGCATGTGCCATGGTCACCTGGGGATATTTTCTTACCAATTCAACCGAATCTTCGATTAGGCTAGCCACGATTTCGAAATCGTTGGCATGCTCCTGCATAAGCTCCTGAACCAAGGAGGGCAGTCGACTGTCTTTTGGCTTTTTGCCTCGTTTGGCAAAATACCGATCCTCGGCATCTTTCTCCATCTTGCGTACATCAAATTCTCGGGCGCGAATCACCTGCAGGTGATCTTCTGTTCGAATGTAAATGGGTTCATCATCAATGAAGACAATATTTGAGTCCCCCAGAAGACGACGGTCCTTGCGGGCGAATTTGTGCGAATTTTCGACTTGATCTTCCGTCGACGCCGCCGCCAGAAGTCCTGTGTCTACCATATAACTACCACTCAACACGCCCGCCACATAATGACGTAACGGCTTTCCATCGAGGGTGATAATGTCGGCCAAAGCGTGGATCCGGTAGTCACTGTTGCGTGAATACAGCACGATCGGCACTTTTAGTTTCAGCAGGCGCCGCAAAAAGTGATCCCAACCCGGCGCCATGGCTACATAAATAGTCTGCTCTTTGTTCTTGGCCTTCAGTGAAAAGGTGGTTATCCCATCCTTCCATGAGCTTCGGTCCTGATCCAATATGGTTCCGTCAATGTCGAGTGCTATGACTGCCTTTTCGTGTGCCAGCTTTTTAGGATCCAAACCCGACATGTAGTGGCCGGCCCTTACATTGTTCACAATGCGCAGAAATTCAACATCAGAGGTGATTAACTTATGCATTCTTCGATATTGGGCCTGAACTTCGGCGGCTTCAAATCGAGTCAGTTTGAAATCCTTCATCAATTCGTCGATTTTGAAGCGATCGGACTTTTCAATCCACTGCTCGCGACTTCCCGAACTGACGATTTGAGCTCCACTGTCCACCCGATCAACTGTAAATCTTGAGTAAGTTTTCGACTCTCCAAAAAGATAGTTCCAATGCCGGGGAAGCGGTTCTCCGGAAGACGTCGGGGCCAAATAGGTCGTAGAAGAGTTCAGGAAAGCTTGGCAATTCAACCAATGATCCTTATCAAAATCGGCCGCCGACACCACAGCCGGCAGCAAAATTCCCAATATGGTTAGGAGCGAAGCCAGATTTTTCATATTCGGCCAGTTTGTATGCAAAGGTTGTGCTTCATCAAGAACCACAAGGAAACGGGCCCGTACATTTCCCGCCCAAAATTGGCAGCACGGTTACGAAATTGAGCCTGAAAAGTGATCTAAACGTGCGATTTAGGCTCCCTCTTTCAAAAAAGCGGACAATGAACCCGGTACCGGCTTTGCTCTCTAGCACCACGATCTAACATTTGAGCCGCACGAGGTTTGTTTTGGAACGTTATGTGCCGAGGAAGGCCATGGGCCTAAATTTAGTCGCCTTGCTGTGTGTGGGAGCCCTCCATCTCACTTCGGCCGCTGCATCCATATCCAGCCTGCTGAACCAAGAGGATCGGCCTGATATTATGGAGGTCAGCAAAATTCCCGAAAAGGAGTGGATTGAGTTCTATGGCTCTGGTGCTCTCACTGCTGATGGCAAAACTGAAAAGGTTTTTCCGTTGGTCAGAGCCCTTCAACAAATTTTAAGCTCCTCCTATTCTGGCCAAGATATCTACATATTAGGTCGCGACGGCGAGCCCATTTTCGATGCTCTCCGAGTCAGCGCAAAAAGCTCCGCTCAGCGCGAGCGCATACATCTGATTCAAATTAGCCGAAAGGTCGTGCAGACCACCAACGCCGCGCAGATTCTTGGCTATCTCAAGCACCACGGATTTGATCTGCCATCGATAACTAGTGGCCATCAATCGGCCGTCTTTATCGACACAGGATATTCTGGAACTATTTATCGTAGCCTCCTATCCACCTTTACCGCGCGTCTCAAACAGGCCGGCGTTGATGGGGCAGGTTTAAGAAATTTCTTTTCGAATGTTGATTTTCGACTTATCGCTTCGGAAAATTCTGAGAATCCGAGCTTTGACACTCTCAAAGAAAAAGTCGTTACCAACGGCCCTAACTATGCCTGGAGCTTGGTTCAGTCAGCCAACGTAAGCGGCCTCAGCTTTGGGACCATTCCCAGCGGAAGCTGGCGAAGCAAAGCTGGATTGCCCAGCGACAATCACTCCTCTTGGCAATGGGTTGTAACAAATTTGGAATACACCGCCAAATGGATGGGACGATGTCAGTCCGTCACCGCCAGCGGCGTTGAGAATTTTATGCCGGACGGGAAAGACCACCAGTATCTAGATCGAAAAGCTTACTTGAAACGAATGGCCACGATTGTGGCTGAGTTCTCAGCCTTTCAGAAGCCGATCGAAAAGGTAACGCCGATAAAGGCCGCTCTCACCCCGCTCGATGCCGAGCAACTGGTCGGACAGGATTTAGGCCCTGGAGATTTAATTAAGGCGGATTCGCAAGTGTTCTCAGTTGTAAAGGAACTCGAGAGTACGGACGACGCCCGCTATTTCCTTATCAACGAAGTTAAGACCGACAAGGCACGCGTTCTAAAAGTCATGGCTGATGGAGCCGACCCAGAGGTCATTGCAGTCGATGTCCGCAATGCCCGCCGATTCAAGAAATTCAATGTTCCTCATTCGCGCGTCGTTGCCCACGGAGAATCTTACCTGATTCGCAGTCACGTTGAAGGCACCCTTGCCCGCGACTGGGTGAAGTCGTGGATAAAGGCGGGAGAGCCGCAAAGCAATTCAGCGCTTAAGGCGTTAAGGGTTTTAATAAAAGACCTCGCGAGTCAGGGCGTCTACATCGGCAACCTTAATCTGAATGGCACCGTTTGGTCGGGATCTGAATGGGTGGTAATCGAATCCGGAAAAGTTCGAACGGGTAAGGCTTCCGCTGAAGTCATGGCAGACTATGTGGAAAACATCAATCGTCGATGGCTCAAGCACTCCAAATGTGAAAAGCTGCTCGAACTTAAGGAAGCCGCATGAAGCTTTGGATTGCCCTTGCGCTATGGTCGTCCACCGGGTTTGCCTCGGACTGGAATAACCCCTCCACTGGCCACCAAGACCCCCCGTTTTTTCAAGAATGTCAGGCGTTCTTGGCTTCCGTTTCTCCTTTTCGGGGATCTGTTTCTCAATTCCAACAGCTTCCCCATCACTGGCAGTATTTGTATGGCGAATCCGAGCCCACCCCCCGATTTACGATTCAACGGGCCCATGAAGACCACATTCCCAATGCCTCCTCTGTTAGCGATGAGCTTTACATAGAAAAATCAGAACGCTTTAATATTGATGCCCTTATGCGCGACTTCAGCCTATCGCGCTTGCAGGCCGCTGAAGTCCAGGCCCAATACCGAAGGGCACATAAACTGATCGCTTCTGATTTGGAATTCACGCGCATCGTTTCGGACGTGCGCGCGGGTCGCTTTATGTCGGGTATTAATGAGCAAGACCTGCTCCGCAACCCCACCGTCGTCGTTTTAGATGTAGATGGTACGCTTTTGGACCAAGACCATAGCTCGTGGAAAGACGGCCTGACCACCTTTTCCTTTCGCGATGAGGGCAAGTACAAAACCGTTCACGTGTCGATGACTCCAGGT
Organism: Bdellovibrionales bacterium; assembly: GCA_050250515.1. Lineage (GTDB taxonomy): Bacteria > Bdellovibrionota > Bdellovibrionia > Bdellovibrionales > UBA1609 > JALHOQ01. The sequence goes on from JBFWON010000004.1 coordinate 19,065, forward strand.
TGGGACATTTTGATCAAAAAATTGGTCGAACTAAAAGTTCCTGTCGTTCTTTATTCGAGAAATTCGGATTATTTGATCCAAGCCCTTGTGGATTTCATTCAACTCGACGGACGTCCCCTACGCTCATATGTTGCCGGGGTCCTCTCCTCAAGTCATATGGTTGACACCGGGCAATTTGCAACCGCCACGATTCGTGAGCAAATTTCGAATCAATCTAGGCTCGTTCGCAAAGATCTTCGGATGCTGGGTGGGTCGAACGTAATCTTGATAGACGACGATGAAAAATACATTCGCGAAGACGACTACCTGCAAGTGCGAAAAGTGAAAAAGTTTGATCCGAGTTATGCCAGGCCAGAGGAGTTTGTCGATCAGTTTCGGCGTGTTTCCCTTGAGATTGCTGAGTCAGTGTCCGTGGTCCGCAAATACGGCATTGAGTTTTCGCGCGCCCACCTACCCTTTGCATTTGAAATGAAATCAGTGATGCTTTCATTGTTAGAGATCGATCGATTTGGTGAGTTTAAGGGAATTCCGCGATTCAAAACGCCCGTCGAGGCCCGAATTTGGGTTCGCACGCATCCGGAAAAAGCGATTGCACTCATTGGCAAGTCCAACAAACGACCAGAACTTAAGTACATTCCCAAACCCTCTTCTTGGTTCGGCGGATGGCTGGGTCGCCCATGGGGCTCGACCGGCAATGACCATGAGGCGGTAGTGAAGCCATCGGAAACTGGACCGCGCCCGAATACACCTCCCTCTACTAGCGGCTCGGGTTGGGATTCTCGCTTAGACACTACCGTTCCCAGACCACGTCCCAAACTGATTTTACCAGGAGATGGCGATGGGTCTTAGACTTTTTCGCCTCTTGTTAGGAAGCAGCCTCCTACTCATTAGTTTCTCTTCTTATGCTGGCTACTTTTCACAAATGCGACCCCACATCCTAAATGTGGCACCGAGCGCGGCAACAGTCGAAACCCCAGCTGGTTGGAATGCCCTCCGACGGGGTTACATGCTTTTGATGGCCGAGTTAATGGCCTTTTTCCCTGACGACGACTACTACTTTCTCGCAAGGGACATTGAGTATCTTCATGACGTCGCGGTCGTGTTGCTCAAGAACGATCCCAAGCTTAGTGCACGCCTTCACCTGGTGCCCGTGAGTAGCAATGTCAGCCAAAGCGGTTACCTTAAGCAATATCTGACTCAGGAGGGAATCAATACGGCCAATCTGCAAGGGCGATCAGCGCTCGTCATTGACTCGTGCTGCGCCGGATCCATCCCTAAAAAGATCATCAACTATTTCGCCGGCGTCCAAAAGGTCAGAGGGTTTCTTATTTCGACGACTGCTTTTCCGAAGAGCAATCTGTTTGAAAACTACTCTGGATACACCGGAAACAGCATCGAGGGGCACCCGCATTACACCGCCTCAGCCTCGCACATTGAGAACGTCGGTGGAAAGCTTGAAGTCGTGGTTAACCAGTACGAAAACCAAAAAGCGTCGGAAAAGATAATGGCCAGTATCCGTTATCATCTAGACAATGAAGGCGCACGCCAAGAATTTTTTGAAATCACCGGCTTAATGCGAGACGTGTTTGATTTCATCACGGGAAAAACGGGACACGCCTCAACAGCATCCGCCGCCTACTTTAAACTCAAGAACACTCATGGCATTCCCATGGAGCATTTCGAAGCCGACATTCGCACGATGGGGATGTACGCCACGATTCACGAGGAACGATTTCCAGTTTTGACAGCACCTAAAACCTCCACTGCAGAGGTGATCCCGACTCCTGTCTTTATGCCGGCGCCTGTGCCAGCGGCGGTCTCTCCGCTGGAACACCTTCTTCCACCGAAAGGGCTCGTAGTCGGACAATACGGCGAGACCGTAGCCCAAGGGTTGAAGATGCTTGTCAAGAGCGTCGACGTAATAATCAAAGATCCCGGTTATTCAAATGCGCCTTTGAAATGGTTCTCGTTACTTCCGCAAGCGCTGAAGGAAAACCCCTCTAGCACCATGGTTCGAAATGCCCTCTTAGTTGGGGAAAAGGCCGGAGTCTTAGATCAAGCCTTAAAATGGTTGATAAAATCCCTGCCCGCTTCCGCTTTCGAAGACTCAGATGAGGATCATCCTGTAGCCGATGACATCACCAGTGCGGTGGCCTCGGGAATAACCACTGCAGCTGGCACGCAGGGGTTTGACCCGGATGGCTCCATCATGAAAGCGACGTGGAAACTAGAACTAACCGCTTCTCCCTTCATTATGAAGCGCCTCTTTCACAAGGCAATGGAAGAAGTGGGCGAACAAGATTTGCACAAGTTACTTTATAATATCCTGACGGATGGAAACCTTGTCAAAAATCGGCGACTCGCCCGTTGGATCAAGAACTCTCTAGAACGCTTCACCAATATAGCTCCTGTGTTGGTTAAAAGAATCTTAGACGTAGCCGTGTTGCAGAAGCAAAATCGAATTTTGCGACGCCTATACGACGCCCGAAACAAGATTTCGGAAAAGGGACTGGCCCTCCCGATTTCAAAAGAGGTCGCCAAAGGTTTGCACATCAAATTTGTCGAGGGCATGACCCTAAAAAATGCATTTGCCGAATACGAAAAGGTTCTAAAAAAGAAAAAATGTGAAGAGGCGCTGGATGCAGCCTAAGGAGTATAGTGTCATGTCCATTCGAGGGATGCTGCTGGTCGGACTGATCGCGGGAGGTTTTTCATCCTGGGCCCAGAATGAATATGTGACCGGCACTCGGTCCAACTATGACGAGGTGACCACCACAGCTCGGGATAGGGGCAAACTCCTGCTTGAGAAAGAAGTGGGCGAGTTTGCCAATGGAAATACTTATGTTCGCCTGTCAAAGGATGTGGCAGCCGACAACGTCGACTTTATGCTGCCAACGAAATTAACCTCTGATTCGCTGATGGAGGCTTTGATCACGATTTTCACATTGAAGCGCAACGGAGCCCATCAAGTACGTGTACATATGGCCGGCCGAGCGGCGCGAGTCGAAGTGACGGATTTGCCGGAATTCGAGTCCATAGCCGTTGATAATTGGCTTAAGGCCGCGGGCGCCGACGAACTTATTGTAGGTGGAACCAGACGAAGCCTGCGCCGATATCCCATCGCAAAAGCTCAAGCCGCGCGAGGCCGCCCCGCTATTGTGCAGATCAACCACTCTCGCTTGGCTCGAAGCCTTGGCGACCTGCTGGATATTGAGGTGCTGCACCGGCTTTCTCGCGAAAACATTCGTGGACGAGCGATTCAGTTGGTCGGTCCGGCGCCAGAGCCGGTCAACGCCAGCTTCTTTCGTGTGCTGATGACCGCAGTGAAAATTCATCGCTTAGGTCCGGCGAGCCTGGAACTTTTGACTCCCTACCTACCGTACTCGAGGTCGGATAAGGTCGACAGCCCTGGAACAGCTGTGGTCGGCAAGCTCATCGCCTCTTTGATTGAGGCGAGCGGAGTCACTTCTGTCTCCTTTGTTCGATCCCACGCCGCTCAAGCCGTGGGATTCTTCAATATTCCGGCGGACAATATCTCAGGTCGAAAAACGATCAATCGATACCTAAAATCCCTTGGTGTTGAAACTGTCACCTCACCTGACACCGGGTTTGAGAAAGATGCCACGTTGTTCGCCGACGAAAACTCGATGCTTTTGTCGGTGATCAACAAACAACGCGATCCTGTCACTGGAAAGTTGCGAATCGTAGGGATTTCCGGTGCCGAGCATGTGAAAGGGCGAAAAGTGGTGATCATCGATGACGAAACGGCTTCTGGTGGGACGCTCGCGGAGGCGGCTGAATACTTGGTGAACCTTGGCGCTGAGGAAGTCTATGCGGTCGTGACTCACCTGGCGGGGCACGCGAAATCCGCATTGAATTCCCCTCATATCAAGCAAATCATCGTTACCAATACTTTGCCCGTGACGGCGGAGAGTCCGAAACTCAAGGTGTTGGATATCTCTGAAGAGCTGGCCCGCAATCTTCGCTTGTTTCGTAAGAGCGCGCGCACCCTAATTTGCGACGGAGCCCTGGAATAAAAGGCCTCCAATGGTCACCTAAAGTGCTGAAAATTATAGCGAAAATTGTCTCCAATTGACCAGAAAGGGCGCCTCAAAGGCGCCTGGTTTTTTGCCGGCGACCTCAGGTCCAATTCGTTTCACTTGGCTCAAGCTTCTTTTGGCACAAGGCCTGCTTTATCTCTCCTCGTCCATAAAACTTTAAGAATTTGAGAGGTCGACCCATGCAGCGCCCGGTTTGTCTTTGCCTTGCCCTCGCCATTGGACTGTCTACGGCTCCCGCCTTCGCGGCCCGAGCCAAAAAACCCAAGGCACCGCCGGCCCAGCCGATCGCTCAAGACGTCTGTGAGCCCGCCCTTGCGACGGCTGCCACAAGCAACGGGGCGCCGTCTGAGGTTTCGCTGATCGCGGACTCAGTTGATCGTATGGCGAACTTCAAAAAACTATTCGGCACCTCAAAACCCATCATCGCTATGGTTCACCTAGCTGGCAAAGACACTTGGGACATTTTAAAGCGAGTTGAAGAAGAATTAGATATTTTTGTCCGCCAGGGCGTCGAAGCAGTGATTGTGGAAAACTATCACAGCAAAGACGTGAACGTCATGCACCTGGCTCTCCACCTTTTCGTCAAACGCTACCCACAATTGGTCTTTGGCGTAAATGTTCTCCCCAACGAAATTGAAGTAGCCTACGAAATGGCGGCTGCCCATGGTGCCAAATTTATCCAATTTGACCACGTGGCTGGCACCTACATGGGATTTGGGTACAGCGGCGCAACTCGAAAAGCCGACCGAAAAAAACTGGAAGAAATGCGAAAGAAGTATCCTCAAATCCAAATTCTGGGTGGGGTTCACCCCAAATACTACGATCCCGTTCCTGGATCAGACCTCGGAAAAGATTTGCGTCGAGGTGTTCGCCGGTCTGACGCGATCGTGGTCACGGGTACGGGAACTGGCATCGCCACTCCTTTAGATAAGATCAAAATTTTTCGTCAAGAAATCGGAGCTAAGGTCCCTTTGGTGGTCGGAGCCGGCGTCGACATTCAAAATGTCCGAAGTCAACTAGCCATAGCGGACGGAGTGATCATTGGAAGTTACTTCAAGGGAGGTGAAACCTTCAACAAGACTGACGAAGGTCTCGTAGCTGGTTTTATGAAAGTGGTGCGTGAAATCCGGGATCAAAATCCGTGACGATCTTACGCTCATTTCTTCTTGTCCTCGCTATGGTCACTGGTGTCGCCCACGGCGCCACGATTGCTCAGCTGTTAAAGCAAGAGGAGCGACCGACTATTGAACAGGTCATGGAGATTTCGGAAGCGGATTTCATCAAACACTATGGAGCCGGCGCCTACACAACAGATCCCAAAATGTCCGCCATGTTCAACGTCTTTAAAGCCATCCGTACGACAATCGACTCCGAGTATGTCGATTACGACGTTTTTATCCTAGGCCGTGACGGTGAGTCTTTGTTCGACGCTATGAGGGCTTCTCTAAAAGGGGCGGCCAAAGAGCGTGTTCATCTCGTTCAAATCAGTCGAAAGGTCGTCACGCAGAGTCTGCCTAACGAAATCCTCGGCTATCTGGGGCTCAGTGGATTTAATATTGAAGCCCTAAGAACATCAAAGAAGAAAGCCCTTTTTATCGACACCGGATTCAAGGGTAGAATCTATCGAAGTCTCTTGAACATATTTTTGACTCAACTCTATCAGAATGGGACATCCGATCACAGCAGTCTAAAAACTTTCCTATCCAACCTCGAATTCAGACTGATCGCCTCGGAGCAGCCCGCCGGATCCAGCTATCTGACGAGTCGTCAGTATGTCCTGAATGGACAATATGCCATTCAACACATGCTTCAGGTGGCGGGACAACTTTACTTCCCCACGATTCCTGAAAAAGATCGGGAAAAGCATGGCCTTCCTGTTGGCCCTAAAGAGTCCTGGAAGTGGGTGGTCGATCACATGGAACACACCGCTAAGTGGACGGGACGCGCCCAGACGGTCTCTTCAACTGGTCAGGTCACCTATCAAGTAGAAGAAAAAGATAAACCGCTTCTCAACAAGCCGGAGTACCTACGGCGAATGGCCATCTTGGCGAATGAATTTGGTGTCCCAAAAAAGTCAAAGAAGTCCGATGGCAAGGCCGAGATCCGCACCTTTCATTTTCCCGATTTGGCTCTGATTGGTGAGACCTTATTAGAAGGCGATGTCATTCACATTTCCGGCACAACTTATCACGTACACGCCCACATAGACACTGGCAAGCGAGGCACAGTTTACAAAATCTCAAATGAGAAAGGCGATCTCTTTGCCCTGAAAGTGGCCAATGAACCCACTGAGGAATGCCTACAGTCCCTGCAGAAAGATGTTGTCAAATCCGGTCTGTATGCCGCTCTTGGCATCGGATACGCCGAAGTTGTGGCCCACGGCGAAGGTTTCGTGCTGAAGAAATTCATCGAGGGTCAAAGAGCCGATGAATGGGTTCAAGCCTGGATCGCCGGCGGAAAAAAACAAAACGACAAGGGGTTAAAGGCTCTACGTGCGTGGATCCAACACATCGCAGATCAAGGATACTATATCGGCGACCTCAACCGCAAAAACGCCATCTGGACCGGTTCTCAATGGGTCATTATCGATGGCGGAGAACCCCGCAGCGATTTGGGCCCCCAAAAAGCCGCCGAAAAGTTCAGGGAATCCATCAATCACCGCTGGCTCAAACATGTTGATGATGTCGAGTGTGAGTTGATTTTAGTGAAGGAGGCCGCATGACCCGCCTATTCGTAGTGCTCGGACTGGCCGCACTATCTTCTCAAACCGTTTTGGCCGGCGATAAACCTCATCGACCGAGCGCCTGTGAAGTGTACGCCACGACTTCAAATCCCTACGTGCACGCTTCAAAACCTGGCGAAAAAATTCCCAAACATTGGCAGTATCTCTTTGGCGAGGACGAGACCTATCCCCGCTTTAAAATTGACCGTGTCGACAAAAGCCAAGACATCGTCGCGCAAGAATCGAGTTCGGAGCACTGGATTGAAAAATCAGATCGCTTCAAAATTGATGAGTTAATGAAGGATTACAATTTGACTCGACTCGAAGCTGCCGAGGTACAGGCGCAGTACCGTCGCAAGCACAAATTGATCAGTTCCGACTTTGAATTCGAGGCTATTGTGAATCGAGTTCGGGCCGGCCACTATATGTCGGGTCTCAATCCCAAACAGCTGGCCAAGGCGCCGGCCGTCATTGTGCTCGACATTGATGGGACCTTGCTCGATCAGGACAGCTCGAAGTGGCATGACGATCTGACTAGTTTTTCCTTTCGATACAACGACAAACTCAAAGGCGTGAATGTCGCAATGGCGCCCGGTTGGGATGATTTTCTAAGAAGAATCATGAAGCTCGATCTACCTATAGTTTTGTATTCACGTAATAGCGATTATTTGGTTCATGCTTTAGCCGATTTCATCAAACTTGATGGCAAGCCCATTTCTCAAGTGGTGTCAGGTATTTTGAGTTCAAGCCACATGGTCGACACCGGGTCTCTGGCCAAGGCCAGCGTCTTTGAACAGACAAGTTCGGCCTACAAATTTGTTCGCAAAGATTTGCGCCTGATTGGCAATCCCAACATGATTTTAGTCGATGACGATGCCACTTACATTCGAAGAGAAAATCGCTGGCAAATGCATCAGATTCCAAAATTTGATGTGGAAGACCTAGTGGAGCGGGCCCAAAAAGCCAATCGATCGTCTTTTTCTACTTTTGACAGGGACCGAGAGGAGCGTGACAAGGGCAAACACGGGCGCAAAAATAAGCGCCGAAAAGAAAAGAAGGATCGCGGATCCCTGATCTTAATGAAGGATTTTATTGAGGCAGAGAAAGCCGCCCATCGCGACGCCTTTGACCAAGCCGCGGCGGCGATTGAAGAATCCCTCGCGCTCGTGCACAGCCAAGGCCTTAGTCTGTTAGAGGCTCACCTACCCTATTCCTATCCGATGCAGGAAGTGATTGAAGAGCTCCTCGACGACGAGCGCAGCGGCGATTTCCAAGATCTTCCCACCTTCAAAGATGAAACTGAAGTTTTCAACTGGATAAGACAAAATCCTGAGCAAGCGCGGAATTTGGTCGGAAAAAAGAAGAAAAAGAAAGAATTCAAAAAGCACGACAGCTTTGGCCCCTTATTTCCTCCCTGGACCTACTTCGGATTAGGGTCCTATGGGAAAGACGATGATGGAGACAAAGGCGATGGCGGGAATTAAACAGGCCCTTGTTTTTTTGATCCTATTCGTCAGCACCGCTCGGGCGACGGAGTTTTACTCTTCGCGCCCCGACGTCTTAACTCTTAAAGCCGAACAAGTCGGTGCAGAATCCGGCATCGCCAGCTCCCATAAGGTTCGCCGTGGTTATATGGTGCTGCTCGCGCAACTTATGACCTTTTTCCCAGACTCCGAGTATTACTTTTTGGCCCGTGACATTGAATACCTGTACGACACGGCTCGAGTTTTGTTTCGAAACCAGCCCGCCATGCTAAAGCGATTCCACGTGGTTCCAATCAGCACCGTTTTGTCAAAGTCTTCGGGCCTGAAAGAATATTTGACCTCCCATGGAGTGACGAAAGCCAAACTCAAAGGGCGGCCCGCCCTGTTTGTGGACTCCTGTTGCGCAGGCACGGTTCCCGACAACATTAAGGCAGTCCTCCATTACACCGGCGTAAAAGTCCAAGGCTTTTTAATTCAAAACACCAAATACCCGGAAAGCGCGTTGTTCGCCACAATCGCGGCAACCGGAAGCGCCATTGAAAAACATCCGCACTATACTCTTTCAGGGACAGGATTTGTGGCCAAGACAGGTATGCCCTACGATGTCTCCACCAGTGGTCTAGATAAACCGACTCAATCCGTCGCTTTTATGAAATCCATTCGCCATGATTTTGACAACGCATCGGCTCGCAAAGAATTCGCTGATATTTTGAAACAAATGCGGATTGTTTATGCTTATCTGACAAAATCGATGGGCATGCACACCGCCCAAGCGGCGAATGCCCTACTCAAGCTCAAGAAGGTGCACGATCTTCCTGCAGATGAATTGCTAAGTGACATGGTAAGTACGGAGCGTGAAGGCTATGCGTCCGTTGATTCCGCTCGAGTCGAGGCCCTTAAAGAAAAGGTCGCCGGGGGAATCTATGACCCCGCTATGAAAATGCCCGCGGTCGATACGATGAAAAGCGAATCATCACTTATTGTGAAGGACCTATACAAATACTCGAAGGAAGACCAGATTGCCATGTCCAAGAGTTCGATGGGTGATTTGGCTGACGACTCAATGGACGATCTGGCGCCAGATCTAGAGCAAGATTTCTCAGGCGGGGATCTCCAATCCAAGTATAAGAAAGCCGTGCTGTTTTGGATGAAAGCCCTCGAGCCCTCGTGGATCGAAGCAGAAAAAAGTACTGGTCGCCATTTGATCGTCGCCTCCGAGCGCGCCGGAACTTTGCCTGAGGCCCTGGATCTCTTGTTCGGCATGATTCCCAATGACTCCTATCTTGAGACCAACGAGCCCCCGGCGATCGTGAAGGCGGTGGCCTCCAGCGTCACTAGAGCGGCCTCCCACTATCAGTTCACCTTAAGCAGCTCGACTCCCCTGCAAGAAATTTTGCGCCACGATCTGATGCGAAGCCACTACTTGGCGAAAAAACTGATCCGACAGATTTTGACGGAGGGCAATCCTAAGTATTTTGATCGCCTGGCCCGCACTATCATACAGTCCGCTCCTCACCTCGTGGAAAACCCACGCGTATTGCGATGGATGAAGTCGGCGATCGAATCTATGGACAGCATTTCACCATTGCTGTTTCAAGCGATCTGGAACTCAAAAGATCTGCCCAAGCATGAAAAGTACAATGGCTTCATTCGCTTCGTACTTTCACAAAAAAAGAAGTTTCAAGACAAGGTGATGAGCTTGGCAGTCTCCTCCAAGGATCAGGCCTTTCAGGCTTTTCATATGGAAGCCAAATCAGAAAAGATGAGCGTCAAAGAGTTGATCGAGTTGTGGAAAGACCATACAGAGAAAAAAGACTGCGAAGAAGCCTTGCTTGAGGAGGCCGCATGATCCGATTCGTTTTGGCTCTTACACTCTTCTTCCATCTGGCTGCGCAGGCGCAAACCGAGGCCCCCAAGTATTACGATGAGCGCCCTGACGTTTTGACTGTGCAACCGGACCCCAACGGCAAGCGATACTTTCAGCAAGGTGGTTTCAACTACTCGTTGTATGAAAAAGCGGCGATGGCCTATGGCCCACTCTTAGCCGAGATCATGACTTTCTTTCCCGACGACGAGTATTATTTTTTAGCCCGTGACATTGAGTACCTTTACGACACCGCTCGGGTCTTGTTTCAATTCGACGAAGTCACGTCCAAACGTTTTCATCTTTTACCAGTTGGACGCCTCAACGCGACTAGGGCAAACATAGATGAATATCTGGCCCAAGAAGGTTTGACTCAAGCCAACCTACAAGGCCGGCAGGCCCTGGCCATTGATTCCTGTTGCTCTGGCAGTATCCCGAAGCACATTGCCGCCACGGTGAGAAATCGCGGCGTTCAAGTCCGAGGCTTTTTAATCGAAACTGACGATTTCCCAAAAAGTACACTTTTCAAAAGTATGGCGCTGCGTGGTCGACACATCGAGGATTTTCCCCACTACACGGGGACCGCAAATGGATTTGAACGCGATGCGACCGGTCGCCTTCGGGTCACCACTGAGGGGGAGGAATTCCACCCTGCGGCTGCGAGCAAGTTGATGTTTGAAATTCGCAAACTCTATGAAAGCGCCGACGCCCGCCGAAGATTTCAAGATATGCGGGAGAAAATGACGACCGCGTATGAATACTTGAAAGGCGGGTCGAGGTCTCGCGCCGCTGCGATCCAGGCTCTCTTGAGTTTGCGGGACGAGCATAATCTACCGGCTCAAGCGTTTCTCGACGATGCCTTCTTAACCAATAAAAGAAATCCACTCTATCTCGTCGATAAATCGCTTTATCAGGACCTCGCCACTTATCTCATGCAACATCCGAAAGAGGTCCCAGCACCACAGTCTGCCCCCCTGCAAGTCAGCGTTAGCATTTCGATTGGCAACGTCCAAGTTCACTCCTGTCAGGTCGCATTGACACAGTAGGAGTGATTATGACTTTACAACAACTTCGATCCGCCACGGTCGCATTCTTAGCGGGATTCTTACTATCACTCACACTCCCCGTCGGGGCTGCGACCCTGTACTATGACCAACGACCCGACATTTTAGATGTGGGTCCGTCTCCCCAGCCGACGTTGATGTCGCGACTGACTGGATGGCTGGAAAAAAGTAGACGGAACCCTCCGCCTGATTTCAGTCGCTCTGTTCGCGCCTACCCTGTCCTGTTGGCGCAAATCATGGCTTTCTTTCCGGAAGACGAATACTATTTTCTAGCCCGGGACATTGAATATCTCTACGACACCGCTCGAGTGATTTTTAAGGACGACCCCAACATGCTCAAGCGATTTCACCTTTTGCCGCTTGGAAGACGCTTGGTTCGCGATCCAATGTTGAACGATTATCTCGCCACCCAAGGGTTGACGAAAGACAATCTGGGAAATCGCTCCGTCCTGGCTATTGATTCCTGTTGCATCGGGACCATCCCCGATTTTTTGGCCCGCAACCTAGAGACTCAAGGGATTGACGTTCGCGGGTTTCTGGTGACCTCTTCCCAGTACCCGAGCAGCAAGGTCTATGAACGGATGGGCGCCGAAGGGCCTGTTTTGGAAGAGCAGCCCCATTACACCGGAACTGCGATTGGACTCGATTGGAGTGAAGAGGGCCGATTTCGAGTGCGGACGCACGAAGAAGGTGCCAATCCAGAGATAGCAAGTTCCATGATGGAAAGGATTCGAGATCTTCACGACAACGATGAAATCCGCCGCCAGTTTTTTGATTTGAAAGAAAATATGAGCACCGTGTTCCGCTACCTCACCAACCTGGCGCCAACTGGCCATGTGGCCTCAGCGCAAGCCTCCAAAGCAGCCCAAGCTTTGGTTCGCCTGCGAGGTGTTCATCATTTGCCCATTTACGATTTTTTAGATGACGCCCTTAATATGAATCGAAAGAATTACGTTAGAATCGACTACGAGCGCATCATCACTTTGCGAACACTGTCGGCCAGTATGATATGTCAATCCGCGCTGACGCGGTAATCGCATGACCCTCTACAGGTCCGCCAACGTTCCATTGCTATCCCCAAAGCTCGAGCGAGCCACGCCGTATTTGTTTAAGAGAGTCAGCATGAAATTAGCCAAGCGAACATTACTCTTGTTCAACACACGACCTCTATTCGGAAACAGACCTTTCGCCGAACCGGCCATGACCAGGGGAACATTTTTTGTCGTGTGATCTTCGCCTGGATTTCCACCAGATCCGCTCCCTAAAATCACACAACTATTGGCTAACATCGTACCACCGGCTTCTTGAATGGTATTCATTTTTCCAATTAGGTAAGCGTATTGCTCCACATACCAACGATCGATTTCTTGCAAGATTTGCGGATAGGTTGAGTTGTCATTAAAATGAGAAACCGAATGATGGTTGCGATAACCGTTGCCCACTTCTGGATCCATAATATAAGTGACCACATCGTTACGACCACATTGTAAAGCTTTGATCAGTAGATCCATCATCAGTCGTGTGTGAGTTTCGAAACCGTTGCTCGCAGCGGGTCGAGCTATGTCCTCGTTGCATGTCATTGGGGTGCTCGTTACCGTACCCAGCTTAACCTCAATCTCCCGCACGCCTGTCAGATACTCATCCAACTTCGCTTTGTCCGTGGTCCCCAGCGACGCCATCTTCCGGTTAGCTTCGTCCTTCACGTAATCCAAAATACTTTTTTTATAGACTTGATTGATAATTTCCGAAGACGGCGTGCCACCGCCTCCTGCTGTGGCAAAAATCTGATCAAACAACGCCCGTGGACTCATAATGCGGGTGTCAGCCCGTGGCCCCACCCATGACAAACTGCTGAAGTACTCACCATTGAAACCGTTGTCCGTTCCATGCGAAAAAGGCCCAGACAAAGTTAGGGCGTCAGATCCTCTGGAATCGGCAATGATTTGGTCTATCGACTTCGGCGCTGTGATGGTGGAGGTTGACGGCGTTATCGGACCTCCGGTTAAAAAGCAGCTCAAGCGTGGCGCATGACCATCGTCATAAGAGGCCGAGGCCGAATTGTTCATCCCTTGCACAACCGTGATTTCCGAGCGCATTGCATTGAGCGGTTGAAGCACGGACGGCAAGGCGTTGATATTGTTCACTGTCCACGAGCCGGGATAATAACCATTGGGCTTATACAGAATCACCAAACGAGGACCGCCAACCGCTTGGGCCATCGCTTTTTCTGAAAAGCCCGGCAGCATGCAATCGAGCAAGGGAAGGCCGATGGTGACACCCATGCCTCGCAGCACGGTTCTTCGGTTGAGAGTTTTCTTTATCATGGTGTCCCTCCATCACCCGCCTGCTTGCGGAAGACTTGGTTACTGACGACTCCGTAAATCAATTCCGAGAATGATTTGTTGTCGTCAGAAAACGCGGCGACTTGGCTAACGGCACAGTCATCCTGGGTTGATAAATCTCTTGCCAACGCGAAGGCTAAGAGCTTCTTCGAGATACAGCTTCCAAATCGCTGATCCGCGGCCACCACATTGCTGAGCTCAATCGGCCCTTTGAAGGGTTCACCAGTATAGAGCTGGCCGCGATCATCGATGCTCAGCCCATTTTCATCTACGGTTCTTGGCTTTCCGAGGCCGTCAAAGGTCTGTAAAGCGTAACCGATCGGATCCATCCGACGGTGACAGCCCATGCAGCGATTGTCGGCCAGGCGTCCTTGAGATTGTTGAAGCTCGGACCCTGGGAGGGTTGGGATATTCGGCGGCGGTGGAGGTGGCGGATCGCACATCAAGTTCTTGATCACCAATTTTCCCCGGAAAACGATCGAGGGCTCATCCGTATGCGAAGTAAGGGTTAACAATCCCGCATGCCCTAAAACACCTTGACGATTTGTACCCGCAAGACTGACGCGGCGAAACTGCGTTCCCGTCACACCGGAAATTCCATAAAGCAGGGCCAGGCGTGAATTCATAAAGCTGTAATTGGCCTTCAGCAAATGGCTTGGATTCGCGTCCGTGGCGATCATGTCCTGAATTAACATCTTCGTTTCCATGACCATGTCGTCGCGAAGAGTCGCATTGTACTCGGGAAATTTGGTGGGATTCGGCTGCGCACTCCCGATATTGTTCAGCCCTAGCCACTGCATTGCAAATGTGTCGATCAAGCCCTGAGATTTAGTGTCTTTCAACATTCGCTTCACTTGCGCTTGCAAGGTCGCGGGTTGAAGTAGCGAGCCATCTTTTGCCGCCGCGAAGAGCGAGTCATCCGGCATGCTGCTCCAAATAAAGTAAGAAACTCGAGACGCCAACTCATAAGCGTCTAAGTTGACGATACTGGTGGGGCTGTTCGGGGCCGGATTGCGAATGGTTCGAAACAAGAAGTCAGGCGCCACCAAGGCGGCCCGCATGGCAAGCTTGATGCCGACCTCAAAACTCTCGTTTTGTCCTTGTGCAACGGCGACTAAAGCGGCCAGTCGAGATACTTCTTCGCTTGTGACGGGCCGACGGAAAGCCTTTTCTGCAAACGCCGTTAGAATTTGCGTGGCGCAGGCCGTAGTCGTTTGAGCGCAGATTATAAATCGAGTGCGGTTGAGGGTGAATGCCTCATTCACAGCCGCTTCAGCCGCGGCGATGTACATGTCCAATTGGCTGGTCGTGAGATTGAGCACGTCAGCGTTCGTGTTGAAGGTTTCACCGGCCGGATCCGCCGGAAAATCGTCTGCAGGACGACTTTGAATTCCTAAAAGATCTCTTAATGTATTGTTGTATTCAGCCCGGTTCAGACGCTGGACCGTGGTTCGTCCAATAGCAGGCGCGGTTTGGCAGACTTTGCGAGAGGCCGATGTGGGAATGGGGAATGGATCCGCCCCCCCCGATTTTGACGATAAGCTGGCGGACTTGTAGCCAGAACAGCCCGCATTCAATAAGGCCAGTCCCAATAGACCGGCGAAGCCGACTTTCAAATTTAATTTTACCAAGAATGACCTAACCCTTTTGCCTACCTCGAAGAAGTGCAAACTAAGGACCGCAGTTTTCTTCATGGACTAATTGCGCTTAGAGACAGAAACGGCCTATTTTGGCACGCATACCTTAACTACACCTTCACAGGGTTTGACACCGTCAAACTTTTTGACCACCCATCTCAGTTGCAGTTTGAGACATCGGCTCCAAAAACGTTATAGCTTCTGCGCGACGAGAAGACCTTCCTCGGTGGGAAAAAAGATCGAATTGTACTTAGAAGAATCGGCCAGACGCCGATTGAATTCTTTCATGACGGCGATTTGATGGGCGCCCACGTTGGGCCGCTGGCATTCATCCCAAACCCCGCCCCACAAAAAGGTGTTGTCTCCCACAATCAGGCCGCCCGGACGCACATGGGCTTCGGCCCAATTCAGGTACTCCACGTAGCCGGTCTTTTCCGCATCGATAAAAACCATATCAAAGGGTCCATCCGTCAAATCACCCAGTAAAGCGTGGGCATCTCCACACAAGGATCGAATCTTCACCCCATGAGCCGATGATTCAAAGTGCACCTTTGCCAAAGCCTGACGTTTGGGATTGGCTTCCAATGTGACAATCGTTCCATCCTCAGGCAGCACTTGGGCCATCGCCAAAGCCGAATACCCATACAAAGTTCCGATCTCCACGACTTTACGCACATCGAAGCTTTTGATCAAAAACTGCAAGATCCTTGCTTCAAAGGCCGAAATAGACATAAAGCCAACTTCATCCTCTTTCAGCCTTTTCGAGATCCGGTCAAACTCCTCGCCGCGTAGGCCAAACATGGCATTTAAATAGTTTTCTTTTGACGTCGTCACTCGCATGCCGACAATTTAGGTCTGTGCTGTGGATGAAGTCAAAAATTCAACTGGTGATGTTTGATTTTGACGGAACTCTGGTCGACACCGCCCCGGACTTGATTCGGGCGACCAACAGGTTCCTCGAGTCCAAAGGGGTCGAGGCCCTACCAGAGTCGCGTATCCGGCGGGAAATCGGCCGGGGCCTTAAGCGCCTCCTGGCCCAGGTCGTGCCTGACGAATTGAAAAAAGAAGAAAATCTACCCCAGCTCGAAAAAGAGTTCTTAGAGGTCTACGATCAGGAGGTCCTCAATACTCCGGTCCTCTACGAGGGCGCCCTCGAGTTTTTAGAAGAATACGAGGGGCGAATCGCCATTCTTTCGAACAAGCGCGAGCGTTTTATAAAAAAAATACTCGGTCACCTTGGCCTAGATCGCCTACCTTGGGTGGGGGTGATCGGCGGGGACACGCTGGCCAACATGAAACCTCACCCCGAACCCTTCCTCCATGTTCTGGCGCTCGCCGGATTGGACCCTGAGGAAGCCGTGATTGT
Organism: Bdellovibrionales bacterium; assembly: GCA_050250515.1. Taxonomy (GTDB): domain Bacteria; phylum Bdellovibrionota; class Bdellovibrionia; order Bdellovibrionales; family UBA1609; genus JALHOQ01. Next base: position 35,605 of record JBFWON010000004.1, read on the forward strand.
CGGCGATGGACAACCGGACGTGGTGGGCGCCCTTGGAGTCGGAATGCGCTCGATCGCCGTGGATTTTGGCTACACTTCGTCCGAAGAGCTCATGGGACTCGGTGCCACTTACGCAATTGAGTCGTTTCATGAACTTTTTCCGTTACTAAAATCAATAACATAGTGCTTCCCAAGCCCTGCCAGTTTGACTTGCCCTGCCTGATAACGCTACACAACATGAGGGATTTTTGGAGGTATTCATGATCAATCGTTTGGTTTTGGTTTTTTTGTCGCTTGTGATTGTCGCGGGATGTACGAAGAAATCCGATAAAATAGAAAATTCAATTCAGTACGCGCTCAATTCCAACATCAAGTCGTTGGATCCGTCGCAGGCTGCGGACCTTTACACAAATGAAGTGGTTTCCAATATTTTTGAAACCCTAATGGAGTACCACTACCTCAAGCGTCCGCTCGAAGTTCAACCCCTTCTCGCGGAAGCCATGCCGACCGTTTCCAAAGATGGTTTGATTCACACCTTTAAACTGAAAAAAGGCGTGAAATTTCAAGATTCCGAAGTCTTCCCTGGTGGGAAGGGTCGTGATCTTGTGGCTTCCGACTTCGTCTACTCGTGGAAGCGTTTGGCCGATCCGAAGGGCAAAGGCGAAGGCTTTTGGATCTTTGATGGCAAAATCAAAGGCATGAATGAATGGCGCGACAAGCTCGCCAAAGGTGAAGGCAAGTTCGAAGATCCGATCGAAGGCCTAACGGCGGTCGATGATCAAACTCTTAAGATCACTTTGGTCGCCCCGTACTACCAGCTGAACTATGTTCTCGCGATGTCTTACGCAGCCGCAGTTCCCCACGAAGCTGTCGAAAAGTATGGCGAAGAGTTCATGAACCACCCGGTCGGCACCGGCCCCTTCAAATTCGACAGCTGGACGCGCGGAAGCAAGGTGGTCTTACTTAAAAACCCAACCTGGCACGGTGGGACTTACCCCACCGAGGGTGAGCCCGGCGACAAAGAAAACGGACTACTGGCCGACGCTGGCAAGTCACTTCCCTTTGTTGATAAATTGGTCTTTCACGAAATTCCCGAGGATCAACCCCGTTGGTTGAATTTTATGAAGGGAACTTTTGATTACGCAGGGATTCCCAAAGACAACTTCGACGGCGCCATTGTCGACGGCAAGTTGAAGCCCGAACTCGCAGCTAAGGGTATTGAACTCTACAAGTATGCTATGCCCGACGTGGTTTACATCTCTTTCAACATGGAAGATCCCGTGGTTGGAAAAGGTAAAGACTACCTTCGCAAAGCCATGGCCCTTGCCTACGACACCGCCACTTCGATGAAGGTGTTTTACAACGACCGAGCGATTTTAGCTCAGTCCCCCATCGGCCCCGATATGGACGGCTATGATCCTGGATTTAAAAATCCTTACAAAGAGTACAATGTCGAAAAAGCCAAAGAGATGTTGAAGAAAGCCGGCCATCCGGACGGCAAAGGCATCCCGGAAATCGAGTATGCCTCAACCAGCTCCACCACTGCTCGTCAAATGGCGGAATACACAGCGGAACAGTTTGCCAAAATCGGCATTAAGATGAAGATCACCAACAACTCTTGGCCGCAATTTCAAGAGAAGCTTCGCACCAAAAAGGCCCAAATGTTTGGAATCGCTTGGAGCGCCGACTATCCCGATGCGGAAAACATGTTGCAGCTTCTGTACAGCAAGAACATCAGCCCAGGCCCGAACAACGCCAACTATCAGAACAAAGAGTTTGATGCTCTTTATGATAAGGCACGTAAACTTCCGCCCGGCCCCGAGCGAACCGCATTGTACAAACAAATGCGCGATATCTTTGTTAAAGATATGCCCTGGATCCCCACGGTTCACCGGATTGCTTACCTGGTTGAACACGGCTGGCTGAAGAACCTGAAACGCCATGAAACCATTAACGGCTTTTACAAATACCTGCGCGTCGACATGCAGGAAAAAGCCAAGTTGATCGAGAAACTTTAATGGCGAAGTACATTCTACGTCGGGTCCTTTATATGGTCCCGATTCTCTTCGGAATCACTCTGGTGACTTTTCTACTGTTCAACGTGGCGGGGGGCGATCCCGCCGCGGCTGCGGCTGGCCGCTACGCCACGCCCGAGCAGATTGCCCAGATTCGAAAGCAGATGGGCTTGGATCAACCCCTACCGATTCAGTACATCAATTCCGTGAAGCAAATTCTCACTTTTGATTTCGGTCGAAGCTGGGCCAACCGGCAGTTGATCTCGGATCGAATAGTTAGCGGCATTGGACCGTCGCTGACCGTAACATTGCCCGGTTTTATGCTTTCGTTATTGATCACCATCCCGCTTTCTTTGCTGCTCGCCTTTAAGCGAAACTCAGCCTTCGATAAAGCCACTATGATCTTCTGCCTCGCCATGATCTCGATTAGTTCGGTGGTTTATGTTTTGGCCGGTCAATACTTCTTAAGTTACAAGGCCGACCTGTTCCCGGTCTCGGGGTGGGACTCAAGTCTCAACGGTCGCTGGGAGTATGCCATTCTACCCATTATAATTATGGTGGCCTTGTCCCTCGGGACCTATATTCTGTTTTTTCGCACCATCTTCTTGGACGAAATGTATCAGGACTATGTTCGAACCGCTCGCAGCAAGGGCCTGCCCAATCACACAATTCTTTTGAAACATGTGCTACGCAATGCTTTGATCCCGATCATCACTTTGGTGGTCCTGCAAATCCCATTTTTGATCGTGGGATCTCTTTTGATCGAGTCGTTCTTCGGCATCCCTGGCCTTGGTGGATTGATTTTTCAAGCCATTCAGGAAGCCGATTTTCCGGTTATTAAGGCAATGACGGTCCTCAGCGCACTTCTTTATATGGGATTTCAGCTGTTGAGTGATATTCTTTACGCCGCCGTCGATCCCAAGATTAGGCTCAGCTAATGAAGGAGCATACGATCGAATCCGTTCCTGTCGCCCCACCCAAACATCAAATGGCCGAAGGCCGAAGCCTGTGGGCGGACGCCGTCATTCGTCTCAAACGTGACCGAATCGCGGTGATCAGTTTTGTCGTGATTTGCGCCTACTTGCTAATGGCTCTGCTTTGTTCCGTCGGCATTATGTTCCCCAACTACGATGTGACCGACAAGACGATTGCTTACCAGGCCCCGAGCCTCCAGCATTGGATGGGCACCGATATTTTCGGTCGTGATGTGTTGTCTCGAGCCGCCCATGGGACCATTACCTCATTGGTGGTTGGTTTTTTTGGTTCGGCTTTGGCCGTTTTGATCGGAACTGTCTTTGGCGCCTTGGCGGGTTATTTTGGCGGATGGGTCGACGAGATGATCGTTTGGTTTTACACCACGATTGATACGATCCCTTACATTTTACTGGTTGTGGCTTTTTCTTTTGTCATGGGACCAAGCCTTGGCACCCTTTGCCTCGCCATTGGCTTAAGCAGCTGGATTGGCCATTGCCGCATTATTCGCGGTGAATTTATGAAGCATCGAGATCGCGAGTACGTGCACGGAGCCCAAGCCCTCGGAGCCGGCCACAGCCGTCGTATTTTCCTGCACATTCTGCCGAACACCTTTCACCTCGTATTAATCAACTTCAGTCTGGGTTTTGTTTCCGCGGTGAAAGCCGAAGTGATTTTCAGCTACCTTGGCATTGGTGTGAAACCGGGGACCCCGAGCTGGGGTATGATGATTTCGGATGCCAAGCTTGAACTGGCTCGGGAAGTCTGGTGGGGTGGCGCTGCGGCCACGCTCTTAATGTTTTTTCTAGTGCTTGCATTTACGTTATTTAACGATGCTTTGCGGGATGCATTGGATCCCAAGCTGAAGAGTCGATAAGGGGAGCTCATAAATGTCCGACACTTTGATTCAAGTCAAAAACCTGTCCGTCGAATTTGGCACGGACGAGGGCATTGTTAAGGCTGTCAAAAATATTTCATTCGATATTCCTCGAGGTAAAACTGTAGGTTTGGTGGGCGAATCTGGATCTGGAAAAAGTGTGTCCTCACTTGCGATCATGCGCTTGATCCCCAATCCCCCAGGTAAAGTGACCTCGGGTGAAATTCTGTTTGAAGGCAAAGATCTGCTGAAGTTATCTGAGCCCGAAATGCGCAAAGTCCGTGGGAACAAGATCTCGATGATCTTTCAAGAGCCCATGACGAGCTTGAACCCCGTGTTCACCGTGGGGGATCAAATTTCCGAAACTCTGATTCTACATCAGAAACTTTCGAAAAAAGACGCCATGGCAAAGGCGCTGGATCTGCTCAGCCAGGTGGGCATTCCGAATCCCAAAGAGCGCATCAACAGCTATCCGCATGAAATGAGCGGTGGACAGCGCCAGCGAGTGATGATCGCTATGGCCATTGCGTGTGAGCCCGATCTGCTGATTGCGGACGAGCCCACCACAGCGTTGGACGTGACCATTCAAAAACAAATCTTGGAACTTCTGGCTAAACTGCAAAAGCAATACAACATGTCCGTACTCTTTATCACCCATGATTTGGGTGTAATTGCGGACATCGCCGACGATGTAGTGGTCATGTACCGTGGCGACATTGTTGAAAAAGGGACCACCCAACAGCTTTTTCATCAGCCGAAGCACCCTTATACAAAAGGTCTTCTGGCTTGCCGCCCCTCCTTGGACAAAAACCCACGCCGCCTTCCGGTGGTCAGCGATTTTATGAACCCGGATGGCTCAGAAAGATCGGTTTCGACCGAAGGTGCGAAACACCATAAGCAAACACGCGAAGTTGCAAGCAACCAGCCCGTTTTGCTGAGAATCAAAGGCGTCAAGAAACACTTTCCGTTGAAGAAGGGCTTCTTTGGTGGTGTCAAAGAATGGGTCAAGGCCGTTGATGATGTGACTTTAGAAGTGCGCAAGGGACGAACATTGGGTTTGGTGGGTGAATCCGGCTGCGGAAAAACCACCTTGGGCCGAACGATTTTGCGTTTGATCGAACCTACCGAGGGCCAAATTCTTTATGGCGACACCGACATCACCGGCTTGGATCGCGAAGCGATGCGAGCCATGCGCCGAAAGATGCAGATTATCTTTCAAGACCCCTATGCCTCGTTAAATCCCAGAATGACGGTCGGCGCGGCTTTAATGGAGCCAATGATTATCCACGGCCTCGGCTCGACTCGTGAAGAGCGCCTCGAGATGGCGGGCGATCTGATGAAGCGCGTGGGCTTGGACCGCGCCATGCTGAATCGGTATCCACACGAGTTTTCAGGTGGCCAGCGCCAAAGGATTTGCATTGCACGAGCTTTGGCCGTGAAGCCTGAGTTTATTATCTGCGATGAATCGGTTTCGGCATTGGACGTGTCCATTCAGGCGCAAATCTTAAATTTACTCTTGGATCTACAAGAGGAAATGAATCTGACCTACGTTTTCATTTCTCACGACTTGGCCGTGGTGAAATTTATTTCGGACGAAGTCGCCGTGATGTACAACGGTCGAGTCGTCGAAATGAATGATGCCATTGGGATTTATGAAAATCCCCAACACGACTATACGAAAAAGCTCTTAAGCGCGATCCCGAAAGGGCTTTAGGCTTTGAATGGCAGGCGGTGTATTTCGAAAATCCACCGCCTTTGCCCAGGAAGAAGCCTTCGGCCTGGACCGTTTACGGGAAATCGGCGCCATCCAAATCGTAAAAGTCATCGAATGTGACGATGCCGAAATCCAATTGGAGTCAATCGTCTCGGAGAGAACGACTCCGGCCTTTTGGGAGCGATTCGGCCGAGAACTGGCCGCTCTTCATACGCCTCGCTTTGAGTCTTTTGGCTTCCCCATTCACAATCACATTGGAGCCACCCCCCAACCCAATCCCCAAATTCCTACCAGCAAGATCAGTTGGGCCGACTATTTTATTCGCTACCGCTTAGGATCCATGGCCTTGCACGCTGACATCGCAGAAGATGTTCAGCTTACACGATCGCTTAGTCTCGCCACCCCTGGAATTCGCGAAATTTTGAGTGAGGTCAACGAAGGCCCGTCGCTTGTGCATGGGGATCTTTGGAGTGGGAATTATCTGTGTAGTTCGGGCCAGACTCCTGTCCTGATCGATCCCGCACCCTACTTTGGTCATAGGGAAGTGGATCTAGCTATGTCGGAACTATTTGGCGGATTTGACCCCCTCTTCTATCAAAGTTACGGCGCCGCCTTACCGCTTGAGCCCGGTTATGAAGTCCGTCGAGAGATCTACAATCTCTATCACGAGCTCAATCATTTTATCCTGTTTGGCACTCACCGTAGCCAAGCCCTCTTGACCTTGGAGCAGATTATCTCGGGTCGTTTTACAGGATCTTGATAACCAATTAACCTATCGAAATGCGCGGCGTTCTTCTGGTGTTGGCGGTCTTTTCCCTCTCGGCCCTTGGCGAACTCAATTTATCGAGCGGGATTCAACCCGAGGACTCACCGGCCTCGACCAATCCCGATCCACAGAATGAAGCTCCTCCTGGTCGGCAACTCGCACCACACCTTGGGCACAATGTTTCAGGAACTTCTTATCTATTGCCGAAATGGGATTGCACCATCGGCATTCAGGTGACCGGATGCGGACTCTCAAGCAAGTGGATGCTGGCGACGGTTCCCTGGCTTTATATGAACTACAACATGTACAGCATCGTGAATCGAATTCGGCTTTATACCTTTCAGGACGGCAGCAGTTGGACGGCCCAGGTTTCTTACTTCAAAACCTTTCCCGAAGATTTTGATAGTAAGTACATCACTTTTCCCTACGATATGGAGGCCTACTGGCTGCAAATGATTCGTTCTTACTTCTTGGCCCGCCACTATCGCATGTATTTAAACGTGGCCACGAACTATTACGCCAACGATCATCGCCCGTTTTCACTTAGGCGCCCCATCCCCGGTCGAAATCAAGGACAGTTAAACATCACCACTTTGCACGAAGTGGCACTGGTCAATCGATTTTATACGATGTTTGAGCTTGGCGCGGTCGACTTAGCGCAGCCTTCGCCCTATGTTCACATCGGATTTTCCTTCGGACGGTCTGGGTTTTACTACGAGTGGCACCTGGGGATGTCGATCACCTCCACTCCTTTGGCCTTGTTTAACCCCCGCTCAAGGCGAGACTACCAACAAGAACTCCGGGACACGTCCGAAGGCTTCAATCAGCATCTCGACCGGGAGAAAACCAAGCGCGACTACGCCATACATCCCGAATTCGCTTTGCAGGCGTTCTTCTAACCGCAGCATTCAATCTCTCCCTCAACGCAGGTGATCTTGCCACGCGAGTGGGAGTTTGCCAGCGTGGCAGATAGAACGAGGGCCCCTTTGAAAAGAAGAAATTTTTTACTCTTAGTGTTGGTTCAGACTGCGGTCTTGGCTACGGGCCTTTGGCTATGGAAACAACCAGATCCTCGGATCAAACGGGGCGTTCAGAACTCGAGAAGCCCCGATCAACTTTTGATTGGCTACTTTCATGGTGGCCGCACCATGATGATGTACAGAGCGAAAATATTTGGCGAGTTCGATCGAGTCGGAGCCAACGTCAAACTGATCACGAAAAATTTAGGGGGCTCGACTTACTTTGAAATGCCCGATTATCTTCAAAATCCAGATCTCGACAGTCGCGGAGTGGGTAAGGCCACCGGAGACGAACTCATTGAACTTCTGGTCAAAGGCGAGGTCGATGGGGCTACAATTGGTGAGACCGCATTTATCAAAGCCTTACGCGAAGGTCATGATATCGTAGCTGTGGCCGAACTCGGTCACGACCGAAAAGATGGCGCCGGACATGTCATAGCACTTCATAACGACGTGAAACTGACGGACCCCAAGTCCTTTCGTGGATTGAAGTTCGGCACAAGGCGCTCCTCGGGCGGTGACGAAGTCATGTTGCGCGAATTTCTGCTCCACTCGGGCGTAGACCCGGACAAAGACGTAACAATTATTCCCAGCATTTCGGATGACGCCTACGGGTTGATGTTGGCCAATCGTGAAGTTGATGGTCTCTATGCGCATGTGATGGGTGCACAGAAGTGGGTGCGCAAATACAAATTTCCTGTTTACCTGCATCGGGCTTTAGATTGGGTCAATCCAGAGCTCAGTCAGTCCGTTTTAGTTTTTTCGAAGTCAGTCGTGGCATCCAAGCCAGAGCTGGTTCAGAAGGTCGTGCAGGGCTACGTACAACGAGTTCACCATGAGCACACGATTCCCCATCACGAAAAAACCAAGCCGGACAAGAAAGGCCTTCAAATCAATATCGATTTTGAAGGATTGAATTTGCCCGGATACCGGGACACTCCGACGGTGCGAACGGCCTTATTGAATGAGTGGCAAGACCTACTAATTAAACATAAAAAATTAGATCAAAGAGTCGACATCGATCATCACGTTGACAATCGTTTCGTCGAAAACGTCAAATCAACAAAATAGCCTAATCGTTGGCAAGGTGAATGAGGGTGCGGACGGTTCTCTTCACTTTTTCCACATCGAACGGCTTGGTGATGTAGTCATCAGCGCCCACATCGAATCCTCGTTTGATATCGGCGTCGCTGGTTCGACCTGATAAGAAAACCAAAGGAATTTCCTTTAGGTCTTCGTGGGCCTTCATCATCTCCGCCAATTCATAGCCATTGATCCAAGGCAGCCCCACATCGAGCAAAATAAGATCCACCGGCTGATCGTCGAGCACATTCGACAGTTGAGTCCCATCGGCCGCGGCCAGCACGCGAAAATCATCGGCCTCAAACACCCGCTTAAGGGCCCCACGAATGGTTTCGTCATCTTCGATCAGCAAAATGGTGCGCTGAACTTTCTTTTCTTTGAGCTTGCGCAGATCACCCATGTCCACAACGGATCGCTTGGACATTCGTTCCTTGGTGAGTTGTTCAATTTTTCGCACCAGATCCTTGGTGTCGATCTTGCGGCTCAAGTCGCGTGTTCCTGTTTTTCAAGCCAGCGTTCGCAATCAATAGCCGCCATACATCCGGTTCCAGCCGCCGTGACGGCCTGTCGGTAAATGGGATCCTGCACATCTCCCGAAGCGAAGACGCCCTCTACCGAGGTGTAGGTGCTTTTGTCTTTGGTTAGCAAATAACCAACGTCATTCATAGCCAACAGGCCCTTGAACAATTCGGTGTTAGGTTTATGTCCAATGGCAACAAATACGCCTTCTACATCTAAAGACGACTCCTCGCCGGTGGACGTATTGCGCAGCTTCAGTCCTTTAACACCCTTATCCCCGAGGACATCGATCATTTCGGTGTTCCATAGCACTTGAACTTTTGGATTCTTGAGAACCCGATCGGCCATAATCTTAGAGGCACGAAAAGAGTCTCGGCGATGAATCACGTAAACCTTCGAAGCAAAGCGAGTGAGGAAATTGGTCTCCTCCATGGCCGTGTCACCACCACCAATCACAGCCACCGGGACATTCTTAAAGAAGGCCCCATCACAGGTGGCGCAGGCCGAAACACCTCGGCCGAGAAGTCGCTTTTCGTTTTCCAACCCCAGATACTTGGCCGTCGCACCCGTGCTGATTATGACCGCGCGAGCGGAATGCTCTTCGTTCTCTACCCAAATCTTAAATGGGCGCTTGGAAAAATCCACTTTGGTGACATTGCGAGTGATGAAACGAGTGCCGAAGCGGGCCGCCTGCTCGCGCATGACTTTCATCAATTCGGGGCCCTGAATACCATCAGCGAAACCAGGATAATTTTCCACTTCGGTGGTGGTCATCAGTTGTCCGCCGGTTTCATAGCCTTCGATCATCAATGGCGCCAGATTGGCGCGGGCCGCATAAATCGCGGCTGTCAGGCCGGCAGGTCCCGAGCCAATAATCACCACATTTTCGGTTTTCGATGTGCTCAAGAAAACTCCTATTGTCAGGGATGTTTCGGGTGCATCTTATGTCCCCCGTGCTCTTCCGTCAAAGACCAGCGCCACAGGTCTTGCGCCACCAATTCCAAGTCGTGTACACCCAAATTGCGCACAGCCGCATTGACCGGTAAAAGTTCCGTGTCCATGTAACCGGGCGAAAAGAGTCTAAGATCCCACTGAGGGTATTCGACCTGGAGGGTCTTCACCAGCCCGTTCAGCGCATGTTTGGCGGCGCAGTAACTGGCTGCCCCCGGATCAGGCGCGGCTTCCGCCACGGAACTTCCAATGATTACCGTCTGGACCTGGGGCTGACGATTCGCCAACAAGTGCAAAATCCGAGCGGGAAAGCGAAAGCTCACCTCAAGAGCCCAGTCATGGGCGGCCCAGCTCTTCGAATGAAAGGGTCCAAACGGTCCACCACCGGCCACATAGAACAACTTGTCGAAGGGCAATGAACCCAGCTCTTCGAGAACGCGTGTTTGGTCTTCTTCAACGGAAAAGTCGGCAATTCGATAAGAAAAAGTAGGGCTTTGCCTCTGAATTTCCTCTAAGCGGTCTTTTTTGCGGCTCCAGCCAAGGACGGTATTTCCGGCTTTCGCCGCGAGACGGCTCAAGCTTGCGCCTAATCCTCGACTCGCACCTAAAATGACGACCGTTTCCATAGACCGCAATTTGCCTAATCTCGCTCCCTCACGCAATATGAAAGCCTGTGGCTAAGATCGAGTTCGCAAAAAAAATTCAGCCGATAGAGGTCGCTTCGGGGGCCAATTTGATGGAAACCCTTCTAGCGGCGGAACTGCCCGTCGCGAGCTCCTGCCATGGCGATGGAATTTGTGGAAAATGCCGGGTCCAAGTCCTTGCCGGGCAAGAGCATCTCTCCCCCCCGACCGAGCTTGAGAAGATCTTGCGGGATCGCCTTAAGGTTCCACGAGATTACCGCATTTCCTGTCAGACTTGTGTCTTAGGTGATGTTCGAATTGATACCAGCTACTGGTGATGGTGTATCAGAATGAGTCAAGTGCACCTCCGAATGTCGCCGCAAAGGTCAATTGACTGTATTCTGAGTGCGGTAGGTGAACGGGGGATCGGTGTTTCGACGAATATCTGCTTCGGCCATATTGTTGTTTGGACTCGTAGTTGGCTTTCAAAACTGCACCAATAGCACGGATTTCAACGGACAAGATCAGCGCATTCAAAATAATGGCAATGGCTGGCCCTACGAAGGTAAACTCTATGTCTCCACGGACACCTGCCCAGCAGATACCTCGCCGGTGGCAAAATTAAAAATGCTCGCTAGCCAAGACGCACTCTTAGTTAAAGAGAATTGCCAGATCCTAAAAAATCCAGTGACCATACCAAACGCGGAACTTCAACTCAATGCGGACCAGCCCCAAACGATTTACTATCAGGGGCGCGAATTTGTACTTGAACCCGTACCTGCTAATAAAGTGGCTTACGGTCAACAGACACAATATTGGTCTACTGTGGCCGGGACATCGATCAATAGTGCACCCTTCCCCAACCCGACAATCGCCGGTGATCTAATCATCTGTACTGTTCTGTACAATTCTCCCAATGGAGTCGCCCAAGTCTCTTCTTTGACCGACAACCTTGGAAACTTATATCAGCGGGCCGTCAATCCGATCAACTCAGCTCGTGCCCTCGGTCAGGGCAATGGCAATGGATACACCTCAGAGGCTTGGTACGCAGAAAATGTGAACGCGGGAGTGGGCCATCAAGCCACCGCCACCTTCAGCGAGACCATGCCCTCCAACCAGCACATTGCCTGTTATGAATACAGTGGCATCGCCGCCCAGAATTCTTTGGATCAAGTCGTGGGCGATTATTCGATTCCGGGAACGAAGCCCAACATCACATTGGGCCCAGTTTCTCCGAATTGGTCGAATGAATTGGTTTTTGTTTTGTACTACGGAAACGTCGATCCGTTGCCGTCGGCTTTTACTGCCCGATCCACTCCGCAGGATGGAGCCTCCGATCAATTCATTACCCAACCCGATTCCGTTCAACTCTCGATCCCGACTTCATCTGGTTCGGCCGCCGCCATTTTGACTTTTAAGGCGAGTGACTAATTTCGTAAGAGCTCGGCATATCCGATTTTGAGACCTTGGCGAATAAAGATTCGCTCGAACTGCGTGATGAAATTGGGGCGCGCCTGTCCATCCCCATGGAGATCGCTGGTCCAATCTTGTAGATGAAAGGGAGAGCGTTTGAATCTCTCAGTAGACCAAGCAAAGTAATCAGCACTATCGGTCTTGAACAAGAGGCGAGAACCGGGTCGCATCACACGATAAAGACTTTTTAAGAAATCATCTTGAATCAGACGATGTTTATGCTGGCGACCTTTTTCCCAAGGATCGGGAAAAAAAATAAAGACGTCGTCGATTTCCCCTTCGGCCAAATAAGACTCAAGCAAATAGGCATTGTACCTGGCCACGCGCGCATTCGAAGAGCCTTCTCGAAGCGCCCGGCGAATCGATTGGATGAGGGGTTTGTAGCGAAGCTCCACTCCTAGTAAACATCGATTTGGATAACTCTGGGCTCGGGCCGCAAAGTGAAGACCATTGCCCACCCCAATTTCCAAATCCAAGGGAGTTTCCGCCGAAGCATTAAAAATTTTCTCACGCCATTGTCCCTTAAATTGAGGCGTCGCTTCTTCGTCCAAACTCCATTCGCGAAACTCACCATAAATCGCCTTCACATAGGCGTTGGGCTGCGGAATGCTGCGAGTTTTAGATATGGTCAATTGGCCGCTTTTCGACATAGAGAGTCGGAATTATCATATGTTCTGATTTTATGCCATGGTGCCTAGGATTCTTTTTATTGCAGGAGCGGAGGCCGCGATGAGCGCGATTAAATACTTATTATTGTTCGTCTTTTCCTTCCAAGTGGGAGCCGTTCCGCGCGAAGGCCAGCGACTCATGATCTCCGCCGCAAGCCCCGAGGCCGTGGCCGTTGGGGAAAAAATCGGTTTGGCCGGTGGGAACGTGGTCGACGTAGCCGTGGCGGTGGGCATGGTGATGGCGGTGACTTCGCCCTATTTTGCGGCCCTCGGTGGGGGCGGATTTGCCATGCTCAAAATGGGTAAGGATGTTGAGGTCTTAGATTTTCGTGAAATCGCGCCAAAGGCCACTGATCCTTCTCATTTTCTGAAGCTCGAGAAAACAGCGTCCACGGTGGGTGGTCACGCGGTCGCCGTACCGGGCATGCTGGCGGGTTGGTGGAGCCTCCACAAAAAGTATGGAAAATTAAAGTGGTCTCGAATCGTAGATGAAGCCATTCGAATTGCGAATTCTGGTTTTCGAGTGGGCGGCGAATGGGTTCGCAAAACCACGGATTCCAAAGAAAATTTCAACGCCGCCGGAATGAAGTACCTATTCAAGGCCGATAAATCCCCGCTGAAGGCCGGTGACCAGCTTCGACAACCCCAACTGGCCCATGCCTTGCGATTGATTCGCGACAAGGGCGACAAAGGATTTTATCAAGGCCCTGTAGCCAAAGACATCGTGGCCTCGGTCAAGCAATCGGGCGGTGTTATGTCGACGCAGGACTTGGCCGAATACCGGGTGCGTTGGTTAAAGCCTCTGACGACCGACTTTGCCGGTTACAAATTGTATCTGATGCCTCCGCCAAGTTCAGGAGGTGTGGTTATTCAGCAGGCCCTTCGATTAATCACCGATCTCCGAGTGCTAGAAAAGCCCGCGCTCTCGGCCGATGAATTTCATTTTTTGGGAGAGATTCAATCACGGGCCTTTCGTGGTCGATCGTTACTCGGCGATCCAGACTTTCACAAAAACCCCCTCACCTATTTGTCTTCTGATGCGTACATGACTCAAATGCGAAAATCGATTTCGGCCCGGCAGACAGCGGAGCTTAAGCCATTGGACGAGAAGACGCTGACGGAATCGACGGAAACAACCCATTTCTCAGTCATGGACAACCAGGGGCACGCCGTCGCCATCACTATTACTTTGAATGGGAACTATGGCAGTGGCGTGGTCTCGAATCGGTATGGAATCGCACTCAATAATGAGATGGACGATTTCACTACACGGCCGGGTGAACCCAACATGTTTGGTCTGGTGCAGGGGCAAGGAAATGTGGTGGAGGCCGGTAAGAGACCGCTCAGTAGCATGAGCCCCGCCCTAGCCAGCCTTGATGACAAAGTCGTTATGAGCCTCGGTGCACCTGGAGGTCCCCGGATTATTTCGAGTGTCTTGCAAGTTCTCTATCGAACTTTGGGCCGCAAGATGGATTTGGATATGGCGATTCAAGCTCCACGCGTGCACCACCAATTTTTACCGAACATTCTTTATGTCGATGCCCATCGCTTTTCTCCTGAAATCCTTGAAGACCTCAAGCGACGTGGACATAAGATTGAAGACGGCTGGATGGCCCGCGTGTATGCCGTTCGCCTGCGCGACGACGGGATTCTCGAAGCGGCCTACGACGCCCGCGGTGAAGGCGCCGTCGGCGGCTACTAAAAAGGGATAATTGGGGAAAACTGTCGATATTTTCGACTGGACCTGACAGAAGTTTTTCGCTCCTAAAAACATCTCAAAACACATCGGATAGAGTTGAGACCAGGTATTGGGAATGCTGCGGCGTGCTGTTATTCTGCAGTCCAATGACGGCTAGGATTTGCATCTTACTTCTGGCGTTGATGACGGTGAATTGCTCCATGATAACAGAGCCACCGACGGAGACCGAAAACAAAGCCTGCGCGGGAGCCACACCTCCCTCGGAGATCAACATATCCATACAAAGCGCAGACCCACTACCCATCTATTTTGGTGCCACGGTCGCGGACTCTCTCATATTAGATGAGTGCGCCCCCACCTCCGAAGATCGATTTGTCTTCGTTCGGCACAATGCTCACAATGCCACTCTCACTATATTTGCGGTTAAAGGCACACCGGCTTACGCCAAGTTTTTCAATGCCGATGGAACGCCCATCACGCCGGCAACGTTGAAGGCTGTGATTGTAGGGCGCCCAGCCTGTGATTCCGACAATATCTTGATTTCACAAATCGAGAAACCGTTGACCTGGGTGCCGATGGCTAGCCCGCCGAACTGCACTGTGGATGGCTACTCAGGATTTTAATGATCGAAAATGCTTCGACTTTGAAACGGGAATACTTTCCTTTTGAGAGTCTGGACCTTCCTCCGATTCCGTTCGCTAAATCTCTAGGGTAATCTTATGGCGACTCATCACAAGGAGAGGGCTCTTGAAAGTTTTGATTCTACCATATTTATTCCTAATATCCTGGCAAGCGGCAGCCTCGTCGTGCCCCGACCTTAAGGGTGAGTTTGTCCTGAATTGTCCGACCGCAGGCCGAAGTTTTTCGACCTTCATTCTCAATCAGGTGGGCTGCAATAGCTTTGGAGTTCGGATCCAGTACTACAATTCGTCAGGTGCACCCACTATCTCCGCCTCACAGTTTACGTGGATACCTATCTCTTCTTCAAGGGTGCAACTGTCCGAGACTCCAACCCACCGGGAAGAAGTTGAGAGTTTCTACGACGCCGACTCTCTCTACAGATACTTCTATAGAATCAACAAAAGTAGTGGGCAGCCCGAAAGTCAAAGAATCGAAATCGTGGATAAACTAAAGGACGGCCAACTGTTCGTCTCACTAGCAGTGATTGGATCAGGTCACGCCAAGCCGCTCAGTTCTTGTCCGTAGTGCAAGCTCGCTATGCCTTTTTTCGGCTAAAATCGTCTAAGACGGACAAGGCCGCAGGGAAAATGAAGGTCGTCATCAGTGAGCCAAACATAATGCCCCAGCCGAGCGCCATCGCGATGGGTACGACGAATTTGTCCAGGCCACCCACACCATAGGCGGTCGGCAAAATGCCGAACACGGTGGTCATAGTGGTGAGGAAAATGGGTCGCAGACGATCTCGAGCGGCGGCGAGAATACTTTCATTGTGATCCAAACCTTCTTCTCGCTTTTGATTCACAAAATCCACCATCACAATGGCATTGTTCACAATGACACCGGCCAGAGCCACAATCCCCATCATTGCCAGAAAGCTGAGGGGCATCCCGTGAATAAAGAACGCAATAATGACGGCGATCAAACCGATCGGGATGGTCATCATGACTACCAGAGGCTGCAATAGGCTTTTAAACGTACTCACCAAGATCAACAAAATTCCAAGAGCCGCGACTCCGAAAGCACGCAGCAAAGAACGAAAGCTCTCTTGCGTGTCTTCGTCTTCACCGCCGAAGACAATCTTGAGACCAGGAAACTTTTGGCTCAATTCCGGTAGAAGATCACGAATCTTTCCATTCACTTCAAGAGAACTGGTCTTTTTCACATCCACATCGGCTGTGACCCTGACTTGTCGCGAGTTTCCTTCATGCTCATGAAAAGCCACATCGCGCGTGACCGCGGTTCTCGCGATCTGTTGCAGGGGAATTAAGCTTCCCTGCGGATTGGGAATAAATAGATTTTCAAGAGCCGCGCTGGAAGCTCTCTGTTCTGCTGGGAAAATCACTCGAACATCGACTTCATCGTCAATCTCCCGTATCGTGGTGGCTACAATGCCCTCATAAACGGCCCGAACCGTGTTGCCAATCGCCGCCGCTGACAAATTGGCGGCCGCAGCCTCGCTGGCCTTCACCGAGATTCGGATTTCCTCCTTACCCATGACGTAGCTGTCCCCGATGTCCATGACACCATCAATTCCTTCGAGAATCTTTTTGAGATCCGCCACCGCCGGAAGAATATCTTCATACTTTGGTCCCCGAATCGATAAGCTCACGGGCTTTCCTGTAGGCGGGCCGGGGTTCACCCGATTGAAGGTGACTTTTTTAAAACCAAGGCGTTCCGCCTCACCCGCCTGGGCCCGTAGATCTTCGATGATCTGAGCCGCATTGCGATCGCGCTCGTTCTCCGGCGTCAGAAAGACGGCAATTTGGCCATACTCACTGCCCCGGCGTGTGTTCGGGTCGTTAGGGTCCTGTTGAACAATACCAATGGTCGTCGTAAAGTTCTTTAGCTCCTCAGGCTTAAGTCCTTGCACTAGCTTTTCGAGGGGGCGAATCAGTTCACTATGCTGGGCTAAGCTTGTACCCACATGGGTCTCAGTCCGAATGAAGAAAATTTCCACACCTTCTGGTGGAAACAAAATGAACCGCATTCCCTTGGTCGCAAGCAAAAGACTCCCCGCTAAAGTCACGACCAACCCAGCCATTACCCAATACCGATGGCGAAGAAAGCGCGCGAGGATTTTGACATAAAGCTCAGTGACCTGATTGTCCCAAAAGCTCTGGAACGCCACTTTGAATTTAGCAAGAGGGTTCGTCGGCTCGTAGGTTTTTAGCCTTTGGATGTACTCTGGCGTGATCCAACTGGCGATATGTCCAGGCAAAACAAAGAACGCTTCGAACAAACTCACGATCAGAGCAAAGATGACTCCCATCGGGATGAACTTAACGAATTTTCCAAAAATCCCACTCATAAACATCAACGGTGCAAAGGCCACGATCGTCGTCAAAACGGAAGCGGTCACCGACAGCGCCACTTGCGAAGCGCCCTTTATTGCGGCTTCTTTGGGATCCATGCCTTGCTCGACAAAGCGAGCGGCGTTCTCCGTTACAACGATGGCGTCATCCACCAACATCCCCACCACGATGATCAATCCAATCATGGTGAGCAAGTTGATCGTTACACCCATATTGTAGAAAAGAATAATCGCCCCAAGAAAAGCGAATGGCACCCCAAGAGAAATAATGAACGAGAATCGGAAAGGCAGAAAAAATGGCAAGAGCAAGACCACCAGGATCAAACCCACCGCCATATTGCCGGTCAAAACTTTCAGACGATTGCGCACGTATTCGGAAATATCGTTCACATAGCCAATCTGATAATCGGGACCAATGTTGGCCTTTAATTCCACCATGCGCTCTTTGATCTTGTTTACCAAGTCGATCGCATCGGCTTTTTCCTTCTTGAGGACTGTTAAAGTAAGCGCCGTTTGTCCGTTCGCCCGATTAACGATCGTGGACCTTTCTAATTCGTAGGTGACGTCGGCCACATCTCCCACCGTAATGGAAGATCCCAATTCATTCGAGCGCACGACTGTCTTTCGAACATCATCGAGAGTTTTGAACTCACCGTAGGTTCGAACAAATTTTTCGCGCGAATCCGCCACTCCGGCCCTGGCATCCAGGATTCCGGCTGGGATTGAGACGTTCTGTTTTTTCAATGCGGCGACCAGCTCGTCCACGCTGACTCGGTAGCGAGCCAGCTTTTGAACCGTCGGCACGACTCGAATTTCGAGATCTCGCATGCCCCGATGAACGATTTTAGCCACACCCGAAATGGCCTCGATCTCTTTTTCCAAATATTTGGCCATTTTTCGAAGTTCCATCTGATCCACATCGGCCGCCAAAGTGACCTCGATCAGGGGAGCCCGTCTGGATTCAATTGCGGTCACTAAGGGATCCTCGGCTCCTTCCGGAAGATCGGTAAACTTGTCGACTACGTTTTGAATGTCTTCTTTACCTTTGGCCTCAGTGGTCTGATCGGGATCCAAAAAGATCGTCAACATGGACTGATTTTCAACTGAGACGGAAAGAAGCTTCTTGATGCCATCCACTTCGAGCATGTCTTGCTCCAGTGGATTCGAAATCAACTTTTCAGTATCATCTGGAGTCGCGCCCGGGAAAATGGTCTGTACGGTCACGACGTCGAAATTAATATTGGGAAAAGCTTCTCGGCGGATCAAAAGGATGGAAGCAATGCCAACGATCATCACCGCGATGGTGAGTAAATTGCCAAACAAACTCTGTCTGACGAAAAATTCGATTAAATTCTTCATAGACCAGGGATCTCCAAATTCTGCAGTTTCGTCAGATAGGACTTCAATCCGTCAAACTGTCGACGAACAGTCCAGGCGGCCAACCTGAGTTGGACTTCCGTACCTCGCAAAGTGAGATCCGCCGTCGTCGCATCGTCACCCGCCTGGACCACCGACAAGATGGAGCTTCGTCCGATTCCGAAGCGGCGCTCGTCCAACTGGGCTCGTCGATCTTGGTTTTTGAGTGCTTCCCTCATCATTTCAGCGGTGGAGGCCAACCGGCGGACGGTTTCACATCCCGTCAGCCACCTCAGCCGCCACTCGGAAATCGCCTGGTCGGCCACCGCTCGGGTGCGATTTTTTTCTGCCAATTTGGTGCGATAATCGGCCTCCTTCTGTCGCGACAGCAAAGGCATGCTCAGTTCCACACCAAGAAAGTAAGCTGGGTCGTTGAAATTGCGATTTTCTTCCAAAGTGCGTGCGCGGTCGGTCATATCGATTCCGTTGGACGCAGCCGAAGCCTTTAGTTTCAAGTCTGGATGGGACTGGCTACTCGAGGCGATAAACTGACTTTCGGCCGCGGAAGCTGACGCTTTGGCTTGGCGAATGTTCGCGGGCTCGTTGTCGTCATTCAGTTCCGCCGGGGCCTCCTTACAAATTCGCAGCGCTTCGGGCACAGGATCATCAATCGAAATCGGAATCAGAACCGGATCAATTTTGAGCCAATCCACCGGAAGCTTTAGGGTTATCACCAATCCCTGCCAACGGTCGGCTAAGTTCTGCCGGGCTTCTGCTTCTTGCGCCTGAGCACCTATCAACGCACTTTTGACCTGTAGGAGATCGGGCTCTTCCGCCGTTCCTCTTCGGGTCTTAATGCGCAAGATTTTTTCCAAGCGTTCGCGTCGCTTGGTGTTTTCAATCATCGCGTTCACGCGCATCTTGGCGAGCCACGCGTTATAAAAAACCTCCATCATGCCCATGGCCCAAGACTCCACTGAGTTTTCCAATCCGGCCGTGGTGGCTCGATCCGCCGCAATCCCCGCTTGAACCTGTGATCTTGTCGCGCGGCCAAAGGCATTGGCCCAGAGGCTTTGCTCCACTCCGAAACTAAGTTTACTCTCATAGTAGGAGGTCGAGCCGGTCGAGAACGCATAAGAGTTCGAGGCCGTAGTAAAATCGGCCGTAATGTCCGTTCCCGTCGGTAGGCGCGCCTTAGCACCAAGTCCATAGGTGCTGTTCTTGATTTTTCCCGGAACAAAGACATTGGCGACCTCATTCCGATTGTCGCCCCACTGATATTTGGCCGTCACCGTCGGGTCATAACTAGCCCGAGCCGAAAGAGAGCTCACTTCGGCTAGCGGGCGCTGACTCGCCACCGCCTCGAAGCTATCCGAAGACTTCATGGCACGGGATAAAACCACGTCCAACGAGATCGTTTTGCCTGGCAATTTACCAAGAAGCTCTTTGGCGTCTGCGGGCAATTCAGCGGCCCTCACTCCGAAAGAATAGGTGAGGATTCCCATGATGACGCACAAGTTGATCACGCTCTACCCCCCCCCAAAGAATTCAAAGTTTTTTGATCTTATTGAGGCCGCAGAGCGTTTGCAAGTAGACTTAGAGTCTATGAATTCTGACGAGATCTTGAAATTTTGGTTTGAAGAGTTAACTCCGAAGCAATGGTTCGCGAAGGACACTTTGCTCGATCGCACCATTGAGAAACGCTTCGGGGCCCTTCATCACAAAGCCGCCTTGGGAGAAATGCACATTTGGCGTGCAAGCCCGAAAGGTCGCCTGGCCGAGATCCTGGTTCTTGATCAATTCAGCCGAAATCTGTTTCGAGATCAGGCCAAAGCCTTTGCCCAGGACGGGATGGCTTTGGTCCTGGCTCAGGAAGCCGTGGCTCGGGGTTTCGATGCGGAGCTTCCGCTGGTGCAACGCAAATTCGTTTACATGCCTTACATGCACAGCGAGTCACCTGCTATCCACGAAATCGCAGTGAAGCTTTTTTCCATAGCAGGCCTTGAGGACAATCTGAAATTTGAGATGATGCATAAAAAAATCATTGATCGATTTGGACGCTATCCTCATCGCAACGCGGTTCTTGGCCGCGAATCCACCCCGGAGGAAATTGAGTTTTTGAAGCAGCCCGGATCGGGGTTTTAGGCGGCTGTGGCATCAAACTTGATGAAAAACTGATAAGGTGCTGGGCCAACCTTCGCCAGATTCCATGATATTGCCTAAGGCGATGCCCACAGACACTTTCCAACTTAAGCCCTAGTGGTGAGTCTGGACTAGATGAACGACTAAGATCAAAATCTTGAGCAGATAAATCTGCGTCCACAACAGGACTCGAAACGTCATCCAGTTCAGCCGAAATGAAAGACAGTTGTGTTCTTTCATTTATGCCTCCCTTCTAGGTCGAACCCAACAGAGGTGGCCCAGCGGGGAGGAGCTATTGCAAACGTGCCAAGGGCGGCAAAATCAACAGATTGAAAATAACGAAGTGGTCCGGTCCGATCCGCGAATAGTCCGACGAAAATCGGACAATGTCTCAGTAACAGTGCTGGATCTAGCGCAGACTTAAGACCATCGCGATGTCGGTTATTTTTTGGCCAAAGACGCGAAACATGTCGGCATGACGACCGACTTCGGTGAAGCCGAACTTCTTGTAGAGCGCTTGGGCCGCCTCGTTGTTGGAAAAAACAAAAAGATCTATCCACGATAGCGACGGTTGAGTGCGCGCCCACTCGATGGCGGTCGCCACCATTTTCGATCCCCAACCTTTACCCCGATGGCTTCGCTCAATTCCCATCATCAAAGTGGTACGGTGCAGACAACTTTTCAATGGTGGCCGGTGCACCAGCTGACATTCGCCAAAAACTTCTTTTTCATCCGTCAGAATCCAGGCTCGCTCCCAATCGCATTCGGTCACAGCACGCGCCCATTGCTCGGTCTGACGAGAAGCAAATTTCTCAAAAGGGATGTTCCAAGGCTCCTCATTCGGTGAGAACACAATGTCGCCATCTCGACCGGACTCGAGACCCGCTCGCTGATAATGGCGGGCAAAGGCCGGTAAATCGGCGGTGGTGGCAAGACGAACTTGTTCCATCAAGGGGGCGCTTGTGAGCCGTCGTAAACTTCGACGCGATTGCGACCGTTTGCCTTTGCCGAGTAAAGGGCGCGATCGGCAAAGCGTACCAAGGTGCGAGCATCCACGTTCACTTCCGTAGGATTCACTACACAAAGACCAAGGCTAGCCGTCAATTTCATCGTGAAGTTGTCATTTTTAAAAACGGCCTCTTCGATGCGCCCACGTAAACGGTTGGCGAAAGTTTTCGCCCCTTCCAAATTGATTTCCGTCAAGACAACGAGGAACTCGTCACCCCCGTACCTGGCGCCAAAGTCGACCTTGCGGATATTACCCCGAATCATTTTGCCCACTTCGCCGAGCACAAAGCTTCCAAAAAGATGGTCGTGCTGGTCATTCACCTTTTTGAAGTGGTCAAGATCCATCATGATCGCCCCAACGGAGCGATTGTACCTGCGGGCTCGATCGAGCTCGAAATCCAACCTTTTGTAAAGAGAGCGCATGTTAAACAAGCCGGTCAGATCATCGATATCCACCAGCTCTTTCAGTCGATCATTGGCCCGCTTCAAGCTGTCATTCAAATCTTTGATCCGCAGTTGAGAGCGGACCCGAGACATCAGTTCTAAGACATCAAAAGGCTTGCAAACATAGTCGTCGGCGCCGGCATCAAGACCCCGCACAATATCGTCTCTCAAACAATCGGCGGAGACGAAAATGACCGAGACATACTCATCCCGCAGTCGAAGACGAGACAAGGTTTCAATCCCATTCATTCCCGGCATGTTGACGTCGAGCAAAATGAGATGAGGCCCCCATTCGTCCAGCTTATTCAGGCCTTCCATGCCATTTTCAGCCTGCCGAACCTGATATCCCTCGTATTCCAGAGCTTTCGCCACAATGGCACGAGAAGACGAATCATCGTCCACGACTAAGATCTTACGTTCCTCATTGTTAACCGCTGCAATAATGGGCTTATTTTCCATGGCCTTCTACCATCAGTATAAAGGCGAACTCCTTAGCCCACAATTTCAAAGCTTCATATCGTCCAGTTGCTCCGGAATGCCCAGCGTCTAGCTCCGTGTAAAACAGCAATAAATTCGAATCTGTTTTGAGATCGCGCAATTTGGCCACCCATTTGGCTGGCTCCCAGTACTGCACCTGCGAGTCGTGGTAACCCGTATCCACAAAGACGTTGGGATAGGCCTTGGCCTCGACATTATCATAGGGCGAGTACTGCCTCATGTAATGATAATCCTTAGCCACCCGCGGGTCCCCCCACTCCTGGTACTCGCTAGTGGTCAGGGGGATGGATTCATCCAACATAGTGGTGAGAACATCAACAAAGGGCACTGAAGCCGTCACCGACTTGAACAAGTCGGGTCGCATGTTCATCACCGCACCCATCAAAAGGCCGCCCGCACTCCCCCCCATCACATGCAAATGCTCAGGAGAAGTGTAGCTTTCTCGGATTAAAGTCTCTGCGGCGTCGATAAAATCTGTAAAAGTGTTCATTTTCTGCTGCAACCGACCTTGATCGTACCAATCCCGCCCCATTTCAGAACCGCCTCTGATATGGGGGATTGCAAAGACAAACCCGCGATCCACCAGTGAAAAAATCGCGCTCCAAAAGTGAGGGGCATTATTCAAGCCGTATGATCCGTAGCCATAAAGCAAAAGTGGATTTAGACCGTTTAACGTGGCACCCTTTGGGACAAGCACCGAAATCGGAATTCGAGCGCCATCGCGAGCCTTAGCCCAAACCCGCCTGGATTCGTACTTGGATTTGTCAAAGCCAGGGACCTCTTTTTCTTTCCGCAAAACTCGTTCGCGCGAAGTGAAATTTTCATCAAAGACCGAACGAGGACGGTTCAAACTCTCATAGATGAAGCGAAAATAGGGGCTATTATATTCGGGTAAGTCGTCCGCCGAAACCTCATAAACTGGATCTGGAAACTGCACCAATCGCTGGGTGCCCGTCTTTCTCTCGATCAGTCGAATTTGGGGAAGTCCCTCGGTCCGCTCGCTGATGACCAAATGGGTGCGATAGGCGGCCACGCCCTCGCGCAAAATCTTCGGGTCATGGGCCAAAACTTCACGCCATTGAGCCTTGCCGGGGTTGTCATATCGACCCTCCAACAAGCGAAAATTCTTAGCCTGCCAATTGGAGAGCACGTAAAAACTCTCGCCCGCATCCTCGATCGCGTATTCATGACCCTCAGAGCGAGGTTCCATCACCTGCCATTGACCATTCGGTTCATGCGCATTGAGCACTCGCCATTCAGAAGTCTGCGTCTTTGCGATATTCATAAAGAGCTTTTCGCCATTTTTCGAGGAATGAAGCTCTACACTAAAAGTCGGGTCCATCTCCTCGTACACAAGCTCAGGCGCCTGCGCGCTTCCAATCTGATAGCGAAAGACTTGAAACGCGCGCAAAGTTTGAGGGTCTTGTTTGACAAAAAAGACCGTTTTGTTGTCGGCTGCCCAAACAAAGCTGGGCGTGATGTTCTCGACTCGATCCGTAAGCAATTGCCCCGTCCTTAGATCTTTAAATTTCAGCTCGTAAAAGCGCCGGCCAACTGTGTCCACCGTGTAAGCTAAAATCTGATGGTTCGGGCTCGCCATGGCATCAGCCATATCGTAATACGACTGCCCTTCGGCTTCTTGATTTTCATCCAAGAGAATGACTTCCGGAGACTCGAGCGAGCTCTGTTTACGCGCATGAATGGCGTACTCTTTTCCGGCTTCCACTTTGGTGTAATAGAAGTAATCCCCATCTTGCACAGGAACGGATTGATCCGATTCTTTGATCCTCGATTTCATCTCTTCAAAAAGGGTCTTTTCTAACGCCTCTACGGGCTTTAAGGCTTGCCGGACCCTCTGATTCTCTTGCCGAAGGTAGTCCAGAACCGGCTTTGAATCCCGCTCACGCATCCAGTAGTAATCGTCGACCCGGCGTTCCCCATGAATCTCCATGACGAAGGGTTTTTTTTCGGGGGATTTGAACATCGGCGCCTCCGTTTCTGATCGCCCCATGAAGAGCGACAACCCAATCCCAAGCATCAGTAGTGGAAGAAGAAAGCGCACGTTCATCGAACCCGCCATCCTCCGGGTCAGGGAAGGCGAAGTCAATTTGTTGACTCCTGGCGGCGAGTCCCCTATTCCTGATCTTCAAATGGCGTATTTACACAACGAAATCGACCGCAAATGGCAGGCCACGTGGGAAGAAGCAAAATGCTTCCAGGCCCAAGACAACTCGAACCAGCCAAAGTATTACGCACTCGACATGTTTCCCTATCCTTCGGGAGCTGGCCTACATGTGGGGCATATGGCCTCCTACACTCCGACCGACATTGTCTCCCGCTTCAAGCGGGCGCAGGGGTTCAATGTGCTTCATCCGATGGGTTACGACGCCTTTGGCCTACCCGCCGAGCAGTACGCCATTCAAACCGGCATTCACCCGGCTGAAACGACCCGTAAGTCGATTGAAAGTTTTCGCGCCACCCTAAAAAGCTTTGGTTTTAGCTTTGACTGGAGCCGAGAGATCTCGACGTGCGAACCCGATTTTTACAAGTGGACGCAGTTTATCTTTTTAAAGCTTTTTGAGAAAGGGCTCGCTTACCAAAAAGAAGTTCCCGTGAATTGGTGCCCAGCTCTTCGCACCGTTTTGGCCAACGAAGAAGTCGTCGACGGCAAGAGCGAGCGCGGGGGACACCCCGTTATGCGCGTCCCGATGAAGCAGTGGATGCTGAAAATCACCGCCTATGCCGAACGTCTTTTGCAGGACCTTGAAACCGTGGACTGGCCCGAGCGCACCAAAGAGGGGCAACGCAATTGGATCGGCAAAAGCGAAGGCGCCCGTGTCTTCTTCCCCTTAGAAGGGGTCAGCCAAAGACTTGAGATTTTCACCACCCGGCCCGACACTTTGTTCGGTGCCACCTTTATGGTGATTGCTCCCGAACACCCATACGTGCAGCAATTGACGAGCGCTCAGCAGAAAACTGCGGTTGAGGCCTATTTGCAAAAGTCCGCCGCCAAGTCCGAGGTCGACCGAAAGGCGGCCACGGAAAAAACGGGCGTTTTTACCGGTGGCTTTGCGTTGAATCCGCTACTTCCCCCGAACGATCCCCAGGCGCGCATTCCCATTTGGATCGCCGACTATGTTTTAATGGATTATGGAACAGGCGCCATCATGGCGGTCCCCGGCCACGACACCCGGGATTTTGAGTTCGCCCAGACCTTTGATTTGCCCGTTCTTCGAGTCTTAGATGGCCCCGGTGATTTGCCCTTTGAGGGCGACGGCCGGCTGATCAACTCCGATTTCCTCAATGGCCTCGACAAAACCGCCGCCATCGAAACCATGATTCAAGCTCTCGAAAAACGACAGCTGGGTGAGCGACAGGTGCAGTACAAACTGCGGGACTGGCTGTTTTCTCGCCAGCGCTATTGGGGCGAGCCGTTTCCCATGGTGCAAATGGAAAAGTCGGGACTCAAAGGTGTGCCGCCCGACGAACTTCCCGTCCTCCTGCCGCCGGTCGCAGACTATCAGCCATCCGAAAAAGGGGAGCCTCCCCTGGCGCGAGTGAAAGAATTTGTTGAATACAAAGACCAGAACACCGGTGAGCGAGGCATGCGCATCACCGACACCATGCCGGGCAGCGCTGGGTCCTCCTGGTATTTTTTGCGCTACACCGATCCCCATAACAGCGACGCGGCCTTTGATTTCGCTAAGCAAAAGTACTGGATGCCCGTTGATCTGTACGTGGGTGGCCCCGAACATACGGTGGGGCACTTGCTCTACGCTCGGTTTTGGCAAAAAGTTCTCTTCGATGCCGGACTCGTTAGCCATCCAGAGCCATTTAAGAAACTCGCTCACCAAGGTACGATTATGGGACCCGACGGACTGCGAATGTCCAAATCTCGTGGCAACGTGATCAACCCAGACGACGTCCGCGAGCAGTATGGCGCCGATGCCCTGCGACTCTACATTTGCTTTTTGGGACCGTTTGATAAGGATAAACCGTGGTCTACCTCTGGGATTGACGGGGTTCGCCGCTTTCTAGAGCGCATTTGGCGCTTGGTCGTGGATGAAGAAGGCAAGAATCGACCACTTGAAGAAGCCGCCCTGCCCGAAGATTTTGCCAAGCTCTTGCACAAAACCATCAAAAAGGTGGGCGAGGATTACGACTCCATGAGCTTCAACACCGCCATCAGCGCTATGATGATTCTGGTCAATGAAATCTACGCCCAAAATATCAAGAGCCCGTCCGTCCTGCGTACCCTCGCCCAGCTTTTGGCCCCCATGGGGCCTCATCTCGCCGAGGAGCTCTGGTCCCGCTTAGGCGGCACCGGCCTCGTGGCACTCGCAAAATGGCCTCAGTTCGACGCCCAGCTGGTGGTCGATCAAGAGGTTGTCATTGGGGTCCAAGTGAACGGAAAAACTAGGGGTGATATTAAGATTGCTGTGGACGCGACCGAAGAGTCTGCCGTACAAACGGCCCTTGGTATTCAAGCGGTAAAAAATGCCTTGGCTGGCAAAACTGTTGCAAAGGTGATTTACAAACCCGGTAAGATCTTGAACATTATCGGGAAGTAGGTGGGGATAAAAAATGGCTGAATGGTCGACAAAAAAATCAGCTGATCTTTACGGAATCAACTACTGGGGCGCCAACTTCTTTCGTATCAACGAAGAAGGTCACGTCGAAGTCCAGCCCGCGGGGGCTAACGGTCCCGCGCTGGATTTATACAGCCTGATTCAGGACTTGCAGGAGCGCGGAATTAGAATGCCGATCCTGCTGCGCTTTCCCGACATTATTAAATCCCGCATCGAGCTTTTGTTTGGCTGCTTTACCCGCGCCATGGAGGAGGCCAAATACACAGGAACCTATCGAGGCGTGTATCCCATCAAAGTGAATCAGCAAAAGCATTTGGTCGAAGAGATCTTGGACTACGGCCGGGATTTTAATTTGGGCCTCGAGGCGGGAAGTAAGCCGGAGCTGCTGATTTCTCTCGCACAAGTCGACAACCCGAATGGTCTGATTATCTGCAACGGCTTCAAAGACCAAGAGTATATTGAAATGGCGTTGATCGCGCTCAAGCTTGGGCGCAATACGGTGATTGTGGTCGATCGGTATTCTGAACTGCCGATGATCATTCAGGCGTCGAAACGTCTGGGCATCAAACCTAACATTGGCTTTCGCTCCAAGCTCAACACGCCCAGCAGTGGACGTTGGGCTGAGACTTCTGGGTCGAAATCCAAATTTGGCTTAACACCATCTGAAATCGTTCGCGGCGTTGAACTCCTGCGCAACGAAAATATGCTGGATTGCTTGCAACTGATTCATTTCCATATCGGATCGCAAATCCCCTCAATTCAGGCCATTAAAGCGGCCATTAAAGAGGGCG
Organism: Bdellovibrionales bacterium; assembly: GCA_050250515.1. GTDB lineage: Bacteria > Bdellovibrionota > Bdellovibrionia > Bdellovibrionales > UBA1609 > JALHOQ01. The sequence goes on from JBFWON010000004.1 coordinate 63,783, forward strand.
CCCGATTTTACGCTGAGATTTATGCGATGGGTGCCAATCTAAAATACATTGATGTGGGTGGCGGACTCGGTGTCGATTACGACGGCTCAGGACGCTCGCATTCTTCGACCAACTACAGCGAGCAAGAGTACGCCAATGACATAGTGGCCATCCTGCAATCCATTTGTGAGGAAAAGAAAATTCCACACCCGGATATCATTTCTGAAAGTGGCCGGGCTTTGGTGGCCCATTCCACCGCTTTGATTTTCGATGTCCTGGGACATAACGAGGTCACTTTAAACGACTATGCTCTTAGCCAACCCGATCGAGATTCTAGACTGGTGGTCGATCTCTTCGAAATTTATCGATCTTTGTCGAAAGATAATGTGAACGAGTACTACAACGACTTGATTGAGAAAAAGCGCGACACGCTTCAGCTGTTCACCTACGGCGTTTTGAGTCTTGAGCAACGGGCCAAGGCGGAGGATCTGTTTCGCGCCATTGCTACCAAGATCGTGCAATTGGCTCGCGAGAATCCGGAGTTGGAAGACATTCGCTATGCCCTCGAGCAAGAGTTGTCCGACACCTATTTTTGCAATTTCTCAGTGTTCCAGTCTCTACCTGATTCGTGGGCCTTGGATCAGCTGTTCCCTATCCTGCCGATCCACCGGCTGAATGAGCGCCCTGATCGTCGAGCGGTTCTCGTGGACCTGACTTGCGATTCGGATGGTCATATTTCGAACTTTATCGACGTCGAAACGGGCGGAGAGCAGAAGTATTTAGAGGTTCACTCGCTCGAGCATGGCCGCCCTTACTACCTGGCCGTGTTTTTGACTGGAGCCTACCAGGAGATCCTTGGCGACCTGCACAATCTGTTCGGCGACACAGACGCTGTTCATATCTCCCTTACCGAAAGCGGCGGATATCAGATTGACCATGTGGTTGAAGGAGATGATGTTAAAGAGGTCTTGCAATACGTTGAGTATCAGCGCGCCGATTTGTTAGAGCGCGTGCGCAAGGCGACCGAAACCAGCATTTTAAAAGGTACGATTTCTCGATCAGAGGCTCGGCTCTTGCTTGAGCATTATGAACGCGGACTTTCGAGCTACACATATCTTACCGAGGAATCCGCGATGCCTTTTATGCCACAACGTAAGGAGCTTTCGAATGGCACCAACGGCGATGGGACCGATAACCCAGTTCATCAATAAGAATTATTTGCATTTCAATGCCGCTGCCTTGAAAGATGCGGCTGAAGGTTACAAACAGCACGTCGAAAAAGGCGGCAAAATGTTTGTAACTGTCGCGGGCGCCATGAGCACCGCAGAGCTTGGCATCTCGTTGGCGGAGATGATCCGCCAAGACAAGATCCATGGGATCTCTTGCACCGGCGCTAATCTAGAAGAGGACATTTTCAATCTTGTCGCGCACGAAGATTATGTGCGAATCCCCAAGTGGCGAGAGCTCACTCCTGATGATGAAACTAAATTATTAGACCGACATCTGAACCGTGTAACCGACACTTGCATTCCCGAACACGAGGCCATTCGAAAGATTGAGAAATTTGTTCTCGCCAAGTGGGACCAAGCCTCGAAGGAAGGAAAGTCCTACTTCCCACATGAGTATTTGTATCAGGTTTTGCGCGATCCCAAATTTTCTGCCAATTATCAGATTGATCCTAAGCACTCATGGATGCTTGCGGCTTGTGAGAAGAATTTGCCAATCTTTGTTCCCGGTTGGGAGGATTCCACTCTCGGAAACATCTTTGCAGGCCGCATGCTGCAAGGGAAAATTAAACCTGAGTGTTTAAGACGTGGCGTTGAATACATGGTCGAGCTCGCCAACTGGTATCAAAAGACGGAATGTCCGCAAGGCATTGGCTTTTTTCAGATCGGTGGCGGCATTGCGGGGGATTTCCCCATTTGCGTCGTCCCCATGCTCGAGCAAGACATGGAGCGCACCACGCCTAAGTGGTCTTACTTTTGCCAAATCGGCGATTCGACCACTTCTTACGGCTCCTATTCAGGCGCTGTGCCAAATGAAAAAATCACCTGGGGCAAACTGGACAAAGAGTCGAAGTCCTACATGATTGAGTCCGACGCCACAATCGTAGCCCCCCTTATCTTCGCCTACGTATTAGGGCAATAAAGGTCAATAAAGGAGTCCGCACCTGTAGCGGCGTCGGCGCGTCATGCGCCGGCGTGATCTAGACCTTGCCAACACCTACCTCGGACCTCAAACTTCAGAAGCGGAGGTAACCGATGAAGACGACAATACTATCTTTTGTTCTTGCACTAGGCCTTGGATTCTCCTTTGGCGCGCAAGCCGATCACCACGGAAAAGGTGAACATGGAAAGATGATGGGCAAGGTCATGCCGCCCATGAAAGAGCCCACCAAAGAAGAGCGCACCAAGATGGCAGAGATGCACACCAAAATGGCCGCCTGTCTCGGCACAGATAAGCCATTTGCCGATTGCCATAAGGAAATGGCGGACAGCTGTCCGATGAAAGGCGGCGATGGCATGTGTCCTATGATGGGCATGGGTGGTCCCCACCATGGAATGAAAATTCATGGCAAGGGCATGCCGATGGGGAAGGGTAAAGGCAAGCCCGGCGAAACCGAAAAAACGTCCGAGTAGTCCCTTTTCAACGATGGTGAAAGGATTGATGCGTTCACCATCGTTGAATCGACCTCAAAAGTAATAATGCGTTAGCAGGTAAGCCGAGTCCGCATCTTGAATTTTGGTAATCACCCGACTCCACTGCCCCTGAACTTCAAAGTGTGGCCTAGGAAAAAATTGCAAGCCCAAACCAGGATATAAGACTCGGTCTTTCGATTCATCCGCTTTTGAGCGTTGAATTTGGGCGTACGGGATCAGTCCTTGAACCAGCTCGTACCCGAAGCGCAAGAATTCATATTCGGATCGCACGTCACCCACCCTCATTCGATCGACTTCTACGAGCGCGAAAAAATCTTTGGTAATTCCCACGATGGCATGAGCCGATCTTATTTCTTTATCTTTACCGGCCAATTGTCCCCGCCAGACAGACAGGCCATAACGAGACTTTTCACCGGGTGTATAGAGAGCCGTCAACGTCGCACCTTTATCATGGGCCTCGGCATTCTCGGAAAATGCGAAGGAGCCTGACCATTTCTCACTTGTCAAAAATCCTTCCGCCGTGTCGAATTGGGCCCCGGGACCAAATCCAAGAGAGCTTCGAGTCACCAAGGTGTGATCAGGCAGTCTTAGACCGAACTGGGGCCAGTACCTCCCACCCCGCACAGTCAAGAAATCTGTGGCCGACCACTGCGCGAAGTACTCACTCGCGTAAAGATTTCCGCGAAACACTTTGTCCTGTGGGCGCTCGATTTCACCGATAGAAAGACCGAAAACGACTCGCTCCAATTGAATCGCGACATCTAAGCTTGCCTCCATCAGAAAAAATTTTCCCCGTCTCACGCGCGCATCTTCATAATGAGTTTGGATCGAGCGAACGTCCCCACCAAAGAGGACTCCGGAGCGATCTGACCAATCCCCAATCGCTCCATGTAAAACGTTGGCCTCACCCGGGACCGACCATTTACTTACAACCTCACCTGAGAGCTGGCGACCATAGGATGTCAGAATCCCACCCCCACTCGGCGAGACATGGCAGGCCGAACATTGGACATAGCCGTGGCGAACGAGGTTTGGAAAGCTCCAAACCTCACGACTTAGAAATAGAAATAACAAAACGAGCATGGATTTCATTATTTGACTGTCTTTAATTCATTTAGTTTTACGGATACATCCACCGAGTCTGCCACCGTGATCCCCATGTAGCTGGGAATCTGAATGGAAAAGTTCGACAACTTCACTTGAAACTTCGCCTGAACAACACCGTCAGCACTGACAGAGAACACACCACTCACTGGCTTTGTAACTCCATGCAAAGTCAGATCGCCGGAAAAATTCTGTTCCTTCACCTCCGTCTGGCCTGGCGTCCATGGTTTTGGCAAAGTCAAAACCGGTATCACAAGTTTAGCCTTGGGATGTTTCCCCACTTCTAGATACTTATCTTTCATGTGTTCGTTGCGAAGTTCGATGCCGGTATCTAAAGATTTGAGATCAAACTCAAAAGTGGCCTTTGCCGTTTTGTCCTCGAGTTCGATTTGCCCCTGTGGCGAGCTGCCCTCCCCTTTGATCTTAATAAAGCTCGGTTTACCTATGGCCATCACCTGCACCTGCCCCTGACCGGCCTGGTACTGGATCGGCGCCGCATGCGAGCTGGAACTTAGTAGCAAAAGATTTAAGATCAGAATTTTCATTTTACACCTCTAGCTAGGTAAGACGATGTCATCGTCACTGTTGGAGTCATCATCGCAGGAAGAATCATCATCTCCGTGCTTCGGCGGACAGGGATTAGGATCGATAATGGGATCTGGGTTTGGCCCGGGGCCGGGCCCTGGACCTGTGGCAAACTCGGGGGCTCCGGCCTGAATCCACTTGGACAATAGATCTTTCAACTCATCTGACAGAGGGCCCCGCATCGGCATTTGATTGCTCATCACCATATTTTCAATGGATGCAATCTGTCGCTTCACTCGAGCGTATCCGGCAAATCCCGCATGGCAGGAAACACAGTGGGGCTCGAAGATCCGGGCTTTAACGGTGGCAAAATCAGGACCTGCTGGTTGTGGGTCACCGCCCGATCCACCGCCGCCGCCACCGCCTGGAGTTTCGCCCCCAGGTGTACCCGTGTCGCCACCGGTTCCCGGACTCGGTTGGCTCGCAAACTCAGGGGCGCCCGCCGTAATCCAGGCCAGAAGAAAAGATTTTTCCCGCTCGGGCATTGGCGAAGTGCGAGGCATCCGACCCGTTTCAACAGAGGCTCGAATGCTCGCAAGATCCGCCACAACATTGGCGTAAGTTTCAAGATTTACTCCTCCGCGATTGCCGCCCGCTTGGCTGTGACAAGCGATGCAATACGGATCAAAAACCGTAGCTTTGACGGACTTGAAATCGAGCGGAACATTTCCGCCACCAAGCCCACTGGGATTGGATCCCGACTTAATATCATGGTAGGAGCCACATCCAAGCACGGACATCACGATTAGCAATATTGATAGCTTACGCATATTTCCCTCGAGTTGCTGTGTTGGTGGACTTTAGTTGGCCCGACAAACCATTTCTTTTTTCACAATGGTTCCACCGTGAGAGAAATCGTCAAAAGGCGTGCATGTATAGATGGCCACACCACCACCATAGCGAATTTCAACCCGCGTAGTCCCTTGTGCGTCGATCACATCCGCCGTGACTCCCGTCATGCTTGCGGCCGCATTGGCCATCGATAAAACGAGCAGACGCTGGGAAGTTTCAACAGCTTCATGAATCAAATAGGCCTGGGAGTTCAGAGGAAGACCAGCGCCGCCACCGCCACCACCTCTTGCGTAAACGGAAAATCCTGTTAACAATGAAGCCAGCACAATTAGTTTTTTCATTACATTTTCTCCTTACTGAATCCCGCCATGGGATCCATGTAACCGTTATCGCCGTAGAAATCCGTTCTTTGCAGCGGAGAGTCCTTGCGACTTTGAGGCGATTTGAGGCAATTTGATCCCTGGGGGATTTATGACGGGTCTACGCCGGAAATTTGAACAGAGGCTTTGTCGCGGAGAACTAGAAGGTCTCACCGCCCTGTCTGTGGCGGAAGCCGATCGATTGGACCTTCTGGACCTGGCCGCGCTCTCCCACGCTTTATCCGGCGACAGACGACGCACCCTTTGGGCCTTTGAGTACGCACAAGGGAAAGAGCTTTCCCCCGAACAGGACGCCGCGATTTGCTTTGCCATGGGTCTGGCTTGGACACGTGCTTCAGAATACGAAAAGGCCAAATCCACCTTTGCTCGCCTTCGGAAATTCAAACGATCAGATGCGGCAGCACGGTTTTTTTGTTGGCAAGGCTTAGCCTTTTTTCATTTTTTCTCTGGCCATCACTCCCGGTCCGTCAATTATGCCGAGCTGGCACTAAAGGCTGCCGCACAGGCGAACAATCGATTTGGAATACTCTTAGCTAAAGAATTGTTGGCCCATTCACTGATTGAATCGGGTCAGACAAGTTTGGGGCTAAAGTATTTAGAAATTAGCTACAAACTGGCCAATGAATATGGAAACAAAGGGCTGTGTGCGACCATTCGACTGAACCGTCTTCTTTATCGTGCGCAATTTGGACTCGAACCAAATGCTGTACGAACGTTACGGGACGCTCTTGAACAGCTCCACCCATATGAAAGCTATTCGCGAAACAGTCTTAAGTTGGAATTAGCTAATCAGCTGATTCTTCGAGGTCGCGCAACAGAAGCGCATACTGTTTTAGAGGAGGCTTGCGACAGTATTTACTCAAGTCAAAACCGTCGGCAAATCGCCATGTTGAATTTTCGGCTTTCTTTTCTCATATTTTTGGGGGGCTCAGTTGAGAATGCTCTACATCTTTTGCGTTCGGCTGAACACCATCTTAACAAAATGGTGGATAAGAAACTCTTAGAAAAGATGAAAGGCCTAAGAGCTAAGATTGAAGGAAAATACCCATCGACCTGGCCAAGACCTCAAGGACAGAACATCGGCGAAGACCGGATCGGTGAGCTCTGCCACGCCGTTCGCTTGCGTGAAGCATCAATCACCAAGAGAGTCATGAGTGAGGGGTATTTCTATTTTCTTTATGAACTCATGGGTATTCTTCCGCAGGACAGAACGCTGGCATTCGACGTGGTGCCCAAAGGAATTATCATTCTTGATCGCGGAGACATCGAAGTCGTATCGACCGGATTCTCGAATACTCTTCGTAAGATCGTGATTTGCTTGGCCCGCGGCTACGTGAGCAAAGCCCGATTGGTGGAAGACGTATGGGGATACGAGTATGATCCATTAAGGCATGATCCACTTGTCTACACTAGCATTTCAAAACTGCGGATAAAGCTTAAGTCGTTTGGCGCTTGGATCGAAAGCGATCAGGACGGATACCGGTTGAGTGAAAAGGTCAAAATCATACAGTCGTATACAGAGGCTGAAGAGTCGAAGGAACTTTTGCCTCCACCAAGCGCTTTATCATCCCAAAACATGGGACTTTCCATCCGACTGCTAAGACTGATCGCCGTGATTGAGGATGCAAAACCGGGGCAAACCTTTGATGCTCCTTTTGTCATGCGCACCTTCGGGGTGTCGAGAGCAACTGCTACAAGAGACCTGAACGAACTTGTCAAAAGAGGGCTATTAAGAGTAACTGGAAAAGCCCGGGCAACCGGCTACTTAAAGGGGGATCTATGAAGTTCTTCATTCTTATGCTTGTTGGGGTACTGGCCCATGCCCGGGGAGGCGATGTTCAAACGATCGCCGACGGAATTTACTGGGTCCCCGTCACTCCCGAACTGGCTCAGTACTCGGCGTTTTCGATTAAAGGCATTGAAGTCAAAAGGCGCGGTGATCAAATTAAAGTGGAGTATGACTTGCCATTGGAGCTCACCGGGGCTGCGAACCGAATCGAATTTTCGGGAACGCCACCCGCATCTGGTGCGATGACTCTTACAAGTACGAACGGAACTATGATTTGTCCAAGCTCAAAGTCCCTCACCAATTGCCGAATGGGATATCTGAATCTGACTTTTGATCCCGCCGCCCGTGATGAGCTTCTCCGTCAGATTTCGGCCACAGAGGCGGATTTCGTTTCTCGACAAGCTGTAGCGACAAGATTTCAAGAAGGCGGCGAACCCCACGGCTTCTTCACCGTCCTGGAATAAAGGAGTCCGCACCTTTTCCACCGTCGGTGCGTCATGGAAGGATGTATCCGGTTTCCAGACGAATCAGTAGGAATTCCGGATACGCGGCCGATTCTCGATTATCATTCGCTAACTGTGAGGGTCCTAAGCTTGGTATAATCTTTGATTAGGGCTTTTCGCATGCCACGCAAGCGAATCCCACCTCAATCAGATTTTCCCTTGTTCATCGGCGCCAAGTTCATCAACGGTCAGTGGTTTGACGTTCCCGTGGATGTGGCGTGGGAAGTACTTTGCAATCTCTTTTATTTCATTCACTATGGTTTTGAGGTTAATGTTCATGCGTTTGTCTTAATGTCCAATCACTTTCATGCACTTGTTTCCACTCCTCGTGCCAATCTTCCTGCAGCAATGAATTTCTTTATGTGCGAGAGCAGTCGGGAGCTTGGCCGGCGAAACGGTCGCATCAACCAAATTTGGGGTGAACCCTATTACGCCAGCGTTCTTCCGACGACATTCGCCTTTCAAAATGCTTATAAGTACACCTATCGAAACCCCGTGGCTGCCGGGATAGTAAGCCGATGCGAGGCCTATCCTTATTCTACCCTACGCGGTTTGCTGGGCTTCGAGCGACTAGATATTCCCATTCAGAATGATTTCGTACTGTTCCAGTCCGGCGTCGATTGGGAGACCCTTGACTGGCTAAATCAGGCGAAGGAAGAAGACGAGGCCATCGTTAAAAAAGCGTTGGGTAGAAAGCTCTATAAGTACGGGAAACAAAAAAATGGCTGCCCACTTCGAAAAGAAGACTTTGTTTATTAGGCTATTTTTGACGCGCCGACGGTGGAAAAGGTGCGGACTCCTATTTGCGGGGGTCGTAGGCTTCGCGGACGCCTTCGCCGATAAAGGTCAGCGCGGTGAGAGAGATAATCATGGCAAGCGAAGGATAGATCGCCAGCCACCATGCGATGGTGAAGTAATTCTGAGCCTGTTGCAACAACTCACCCCAGCTGGGTGTTGGCGGTGGCAACCCCATCCCCAAATAGTCCAAGATCGCCAGTGTGTAGATGTTGGCGGCGATTTCCGTCGGCGAAAAAGTAATCAACGGGCTTAATCCGTTGGGCAAAATATGGCGAAACAAAATGCGCCAGGAGCCCACACCTTGCGCGCGAGCCGCTTCAACGAAGTCCCGCTTGCGCAGCTTCAAAAATTCGGCGCGCATGTAAGTGGAAATTCGCATCCATCCCAGAAACACCGAGAATAAAACGAGCATCCAGAGGTTCGCGCCCAAAAACGCAATCAAAGTCAAAAGCATCAACAAGTACGGAAGCGAATCGAAGACCTCGACCACTCGTTGGCCAAATAGATCGGTCTTTCCGCCTCTATAACCCATCACCGCGCCGCCAATGGTGCCCACGAGAAATGAAAAAAACCAAACCAAAACTGCAAAGCCCAAAGAATATCGAAATCCATAAATCAAGCGGGAGAGCACATCCCGACCGCGATCATCCGTACCGAAGAGATTTTCCGACGAAGGGCCGCCCGGATAAGACTCCAACTTGTCGTTGGATTCGTAGGGATTCCATTTGATCGGCGGCCACACGGCCCAATTGCCATCCGCCTGCCAATCCAGAATCCGATAGTTGGTCACAAAGCCGTCTTGTCCAAAGACGGTCGGATAATAGTCCTTGAGCACGGGAACATAGATTCCGCCGTTGAACTTCATAATGATCGGCTTGCTGTTGGCCCAAAAATTCGCCGTGACACTCACAAACAAGAATGCAGCCAAAACCCAAATTGACCACACGGCTCGCCGGATGGAGACGAAGCGGCGATACCGCTTCAGCGTCAACTCGTTCTTAATCCACCGCTCAATCATTGAAAATCTATCCTCGGATCGACCAGCGTATAAGTGACATCCGAAATCAATCGGCCAACCATCGAGAGTACGCTTTGAATAAAGATCAAAGCCATAATGACGTTGTAATCACGCGACAAAATCGACTTGTAACTTAAAAGCCCCATCCCATCGATGTTGTAGACTTGCTCAATGATAATGGAGCCCGCAAAAAACACAGTTAAAAAACTACCCAGGCCTGTCAAAATAGGAATCAATGCATTTCTGAGGGCATGCTTGTAAATCACCTTGCGCTCGTCCAAGCCCTTGGCTCGAGCGGTGCGCACATAGTCCTGCTTCACTTCTTCCATCAAAGAATTCTTCATCAAGAAGGCTAAGACCGTAAATCCATTCACCACGTAGCATACCAAAGGTAATACAAAGTGATGTGCGCGATCCAAAATCTTTCCCCAGGTGGAGAGCTCGTAATAGCGATCCGAATAGAGTTCGCCCAACGGGAATAAATCTAAAAATTGACCACCCGCTAGATACACCCGCATTAAAATTCCCAAGATCAGCGGCGGTATGGAATACATCACCATCAAAACCACGCTGGACCAAAGATCAAAGTGCCCGCCGTCCCGAACCGCTTTCGCAATACCTAAGGGAATACTGATCGCGTAGATCATCAGGAGCGAAAACACCCCGAACTGCAAAGAGATCGGCAATTTCTCAGCAATTACGCGAATAACCGGACGCTGATAAGAAAAGCTCTCACCAAAATCAAGCGTGGCGATATTCTTAAGCCAAATGAAATAACGAACGTGCATCGGCTTGTCGAAGCCGTACTGCTTTTTGATGGACTCCAAAACTTCGTTGGAGACATCCATCCCCGACTTTCCAGCCCCGGCCGCGCCAAAGCGCATTTTCACCAAGGCCTGCTCCACTGGACCACCGGGCGCCAAGTTTATAATCACAAAGCAAACCAGCGTGATCCCGAACAACGTCGGGATCATCCAGAAAACTCGCTGAAGTATGTATTTAAACATAGGCGCCTATGCCTGAAACGATCTTTACTTGGACATGTACCAGTAGAGATGGCTCAAATCATAGGTGTAAGTCGGTCGATCGTAGTCGATTCGACTATTGAGAAGATAAAGATCGTACTTGAGATTGAACAGGTAGGTGTATGGAGCATCCTGCGCGATCAAGCGAACGGCCTTTTGCCAAAGCACCTTACGCTTGCTTTCGTTCATCTCTTGGCGAGCGGCCTCGATGTACTTGTCGACCTCTTTGTTCGAATACGAAATAAAGTTTGAGCCACCTGGCTTGTTGCTATCCGAGTGCCAGATTTGCTTCAAATCGTCTTCGGGACTACCACCACCCCATGCGAGGGTTATGGCTTCAAACTTTTGCTCATCCATTAGTTTCATCAAGGTATTCCACTCAACAATCTTAATGGACATGTCGATTCCGGCCTTCTTCAAGTCTTCTTTGTAAAGAGTGAAGTATTTCTCGACGTCTTTGTTGGCGAGCACCAAAGTGAATCGAAATTCTTTGGTTTGCCCATCGATAGTCTTTTCCAACACGCCGTTTTTGTCTTCATCTTTCCATCCGGATTTGGTCAACAGGGCGCGAGCTTTGCTTACACTGTATTCGATCGGCTTCACGTCACCGGGCATGAAGGGGGATTTGTAGTAAACGGGGGCGCGACCCTCCACGGCCATTCCAAACATAAATTTCTTGATAAGCTCTTGGCGATTGAACAGATGGGAGAGTGCCACCCGGGTGTCGCGGTCCTGAAACATCGGATTCTTAAAGTTCCAACCAATGTAACCGTAGCGTTTCGGCTTTTTGTTTTCCGCCTTCACCTTACGAATCGTCGTACCAAACGGAGCGCCCTGGGCCTTCTTTTCAAAGTTTTCGATTTGAATTGGCCACATAAAATCAATGTCGCCTTTTTTCACCATTTCGATTTCTAGGTTTTCTTCTTTGATAAAGCGGAAATTGATATTTTTAAATTTGCCAAACGCCTTGAGATTCGGCTTATCCTTGCCCCAGTAGTTTTCATCGCGCGCCAGAATAATATTCTTGCCTCGATTGTAAGCCTCGATCTTGTAGGGGCCAGATCCAAACATGGAATTGCCGTCGAATTTTTTGTTGGGATCCTGATAAATCTTTTTAGATACGATCGGAGTGAAGCCCATAGACGCCAGCACTTCTAAATTTTTGAAGTACACTCTTTTCATTTTGAAGATCACGGTCTGGGCATCGGGTGTCGTAATGCTTTCAATATCTTCGTAGTAGGGAATGCGATTCGCCGCTTTAAAAGCCGGGTCCCGCACGGCCTCGATCGAAAACTTCACATCCTCCGCGGTCACCGGGCTGCCATCGCCAAAGTGGGCTGATTTATCGAGGTGAAACGTGTAGGTTAGAAAGTCTTTTGAAACCTCGTAGCTTTCGGCCAACTGCGGTTCGAATTTGGCGGTATCGGGATTCCACCACAAAAGGCCTTCCATCACGTATTCAGAAATCAGTTGAGTCACGACCTCATCAATTCGAAGTGGGTGCAAGGACTCAGGTTCTGAACTTAAGTTTCGATATAATGTTCCAGCCACCGGTGCCTCCGGCTTGCCTAAAACTTTGATGCTCATTTTTGGGATGGCCGCCGAGACCACGCTAGCGGTGCCAAGTGCTGCAAGTAGAGCAAAAAATCGAGACATGATGATTTCCCCTATGAAGTTTTTGTTTATTCCTAAAAACGCAATGCATTACCAGGGCTTGCGTTTTAGGTTCACCACTTTATACAAGTCGTTGGCTTTAGCAAGGAGGAATGCGTGTATCCCGTTGGACTCTTCGGAGTGAAAACCCAGGCAGAAGAGTCGACTGTGATTCTTATCCCTGTACCGTGGGACCTCACCACTTCCTACGGCGGAGGAACTGCGCGAGGACCGGAAACTATTTTGCAAGCGTCCCCGCAACTCGATCTCTTCGATCGCGATTTCCCGAAGGCGCGCCAAGCCAGTTACCACTTACTGCCTATTCCCGATCACTTGCTGAAATTGAACGACCGACTGCGACCTCATGTGATGGCGATCCGAGACTATTTCGCCACCGACGAAGACGGGGTTCTTCCCCCCGATTTGGCTAAGCTCGCGGAAGAGGTCAATCAAGCCTGTGACGGAATGTGCACATGGGTTTACACCCAAGCCCGCGAGTGGCTTGGAAAAGGCAAAATAGTCGCCAGCGTTGGGGGTGATCACTCGACACCCTTCGGGTTGATTCGTGCCTTAGCAGAAAAACATAAAAGTCAGTTTGGCATTCTCCATGTCGACGCTCATGCGGATCTAAGACAAGGCTATCAGAGCTTTCGCCATAGCCATGCATCGATTATGTACAACGTAATGAATGCCTCTTGGCGCCCGACGCGACTCGTGCAAGTGGGGATTCGAGATTTTTGCCAGGCCGAATTTGAAATGATCGAAGCCCGCTCTGACATCACCACTTTCTTTGATAGCGATCTCAAAGCTCAGACCTTTGCCGGCCAATCTTGGCAGCAAGTCGTCCGCCCCATAGTCGAAGCTCTGCCAGAAAAAGTTTACGTCAGTTTCGATATCGATGGATTGGAGCCCACATTTTGCCCCAGCACAGGCACCCCGGTTCCAGGTGGCCTGACTTTCGATGCAGCTGTTTATTTACTTAAGGCGGTTTTGGCTTCGGGCCGGCAGGTCGTGGGCTTTGACTTAAATGAAGTGGCTCCTGCAAGTGAACCCGGTAACGAATGGGACGGGAACGTGGGCGCCCGTCTGCTCTACAAATTGTGCGGAATGGCCGCCAGCAGCTCAAAAGCCGGCGGCTAAAGATTTAGCGCGCGTACTTTTTACCAATGCTCTCGCGGATTTCAGCACCTTCAATGCTGAGTCGCGTCCAAGGAATCGCCAAGAGACGCTCAGGCTCAATGGGCTCCTCAGTTTCTTCACAAATTCCGTAAAGACCTTTTTCAAGACGGGACAGGGCCGACTCGATTTCCATCAATTGCTTACGCAACCGCTCGTGCATGCTGAGAAACTCACTCTCAGCCAAAGCTCGTAAGGTTTGGTCACCTTCATCGCCGCCCTTGGCGTCTTCACTGTTGTAGAGATCCGCTCTCGATTCACGAACGCGGTTTAGAATTTCAGCTTTCGCTGTAATCAGCTTCTGCCGGCATTTTTCCAGCAAATCTTTCGAAAGCGTCGACATTTTCAATCCCCCTTAAATGTCTTTGAAACGTCTTCGTCCCTTTCCAAACTGAACAAGTGCCAATTTGGAACTGAACTATTTACACATTACCCGTATCCTTTTTGCAAGAACTTTTCTTAAAGACTCTTACAATCTATTGGAATCACGACTAAGGGTACGGCTTCTCATTCTAGAGGATGGCAGCGCGTCGCGCCACACCGGACCGGCCTAGATCTCAAAATGAGACAGCGTTAAAAGCTGAAGGAGTTCACAATAACGGGCTTCCAGACGTAATTTTCATGAATCCAGGCGGTCCGACCGGACTCATCCTGGACCTGAATCCATTCGCGGTCCGACTCTAACCGTTTTAAGGGCGTATACCGGTCCAAAGTCTTTAGTTCAGCAAGTGCTGAACGGTTTGAGGGCTCTTGCCTAAGGGTGGCCACATTGACCTTCACCACGACACACCGGTCTTTTCGATTCAAGTCGCTGAGTTTGGCCCAATGGACTTCACCCTCCAAATCCTGAACTTTGCCCCAGCCACTTTTCTTATCTGACAATAAAAAGGGCATATATTTGGCGACCTTCCAGCTTACCGGAAATTTAGTTCCTGGGCCTTTTCGAAGTTCAATGTATCCTTTCGCACACACAGGCTGAGCACTGACCATTTGATAAGCAAGGGTTATAAAAACCAGCACGCCCCACTTCATAAGGTGCCCTCAAGTTCCACCAGCACAGGACAGTGATCGCTCCCCTCTTGCGAATCCAAGATGGTGGCCGATTTGAGGCGAGACTCGAGATTTCGACTGATACAAATGTGATCAATTCGCCAACCCCTGTTCGAAACTCGGGCATTTTCATAATAGGCCCACCATGTGAACGCGTCCGTTTTGTCGGGATGAATGTAGCGATAGCAATCGATAAAACCCGATTCAAGCCAGTTACGCATCCACTGCCGCTCTTCGGGTAAAAAGCCACTTTCTTTGCTCAAGGCCTTTGGGTCATAAACGTCGGTATCCATGTAGGCCACGTTGAAATCCCCCACCACGATCAATGCCTCGCCACTTTTGATACGACGATTGGTTTCCTCCGCCAGTCGGCGCAAAAACTCCTGCTTGAACTGGTGGCGTTCTTGGCCTGAGCCACCGTTAGGAAAGTATATATTAAGTAGAGTGAAGTCGCGAAAACGGGTCTCCACCACGCGACCTTCCGCATCAAACTTCTTTATTCCAATCCCCGGTCGAAAGGATTCAGCGGCCGTCTTCGAGAAAGTCGCTGTCCCCGAGTAACCCGCTTTTTGCGCCGCCGACCAATAGCCTGACCAACCCTTTGGGGGAATAGCGGCAAAATCCACTTGATCGGGATGACATTTGGTTTCTTGTAGGCAAAGAAGATCGGGCGATTCCTGCTGCCAAAACTCCAGAAGACCCTTCTGGGCCACAGCTCTTAAACCATTCACATTCCACGTCACGATTTTCATGAACCCAGTTGAGGCCATGGGCGGCGCGGTGTCAACCGCGCCTTGAAGTCGCCCTCAGACTGTGGCACCCATGGGGATCAACCAAAGGAGATTTGCCATGCCCATGATCGGTCAACCTGCTCCCCAATTCGTCACGCCCGCCGTTGTTGATGGCGGTGATTTTAAAGATATCAATTTGGCGGATTTCAAAGGCAAGTGGGTCGTTTTGTTTTTCTACCCGCTTGATTTCACTTTCGTTTGCCCAACTGAGCTCACTCAGTTCCGCGACAGCCTAAAAGAGTTCCGTGCCGAAGGCGCTGAAGTTCTAGGCTGCAGCATCGACAGTGTTCACTCTCACCGTCGCTGGATCAAAGATGATCTTGGCAACCTGGGCTACCCACTACTTGGGGATGTCACCAAGCGCGTTTCGCGCGACTATGGAGTTTTGCTTGAAGACAAGGGTATCGCCACGCGTGGTACTTTTATCATCGATCCAGAAGGTCGAATTCAGTACATGGGCATTCACAACCTGAACGTAGGCCGTGATGCCAAAGAAATCCTTCGTGTTCTCACCGGGTTGAAGTCAGGCGAACTTTGCGGCGCCGGATGGAAAAAGGGCGAGAAGTTCGTCCAAGCACAGTAGTCTCCAGCTTAACGGCGCACCTCATTTTGGGTGCGCCTCTACTTTCAACACATGCGCTATTATCAAGACCTAAAGTCCCTTGCACAAAAAACGTTTCCTAGCCTCGGCCAAGGTGTCGAAGTGGCTTGGGAATATCTTGTCTCGCCATTGGAGCTCAAACTCCCGCCTCAGGTTGTTACCACAGCTCAAGAAGCCATTCGCGCTTTTTACCAAATCACAAGGGAAGAGAGCTATCGCCAAAGCTTGCCCCCAGTGGACGGAATTTCCCGTCACGGATCCAATCACCAATCGGTGTTGATGGCCTACGACTTTCATACGAATGAAGCCGGCGACTGCTTTCTGGTTGAGATCAACACCAATGCATCCGGCTTTCTTATGGCCTCGCTGGCCCACATGATGAAGACGGGTCAACGGGCTGACGACTTTCAGCCGCTGCAGCAGCTGGCGTCCAGCTTTCGCCAAGAGCTTCAACAGTTCAGCGGCGCCACCCAGGCCCACACCGCTATCGTGGATGACCAGATACTTGAACAGAAGATGTATCCAGAATTTCTGATGTACCAAGATTTCTTTACCGGCCTGGGCTGGACAAGCGAACTCAACGAAGTCGCAGATCTTCATTTTGCGGATGGAAAACTGCGGAGCACCGGCGGTAAAATAATTGATTTTGTTTACAACCGTTCAACCGATTTTTATTTAGAGGCCGAGTCTTCGGCGGCCCTTAAACAAGCTTTACTTTCAGACGCGGCCTGCGTATCGCCCAACCCTTACGAGTATTGGCTGATGGCCGATAAGGAAAGATTGATTCGATTTTCTAGCGTCGAGTCTCCAGCCATTCAAAAAGTTTTGATTCCCACATTTGAAAAATCATCTTTTGAGACTGAGGAACAGATCTGGAGTGAACGACGCCAATTGTTCTTCAAGCCTCGGCGATCCCACGGAGGGAAATCCGTCTATCGCGGCGAAAGTGTTTCGAAGAAAGTTTTTGAGCGACTCATGGCGGATCCCGACATTTTGATTCAGCGATTTGCCCCGGCTCAAAAAGTGCCCACCGATGATGAAAGAAGTGTTCTCAACAACTGGAAATTCGACCTGCGATTCTACGTTTATCGCGACGAAATTCAGCTTGCGATCGCAAGAACCTACCAAGGACAGGTGACAAATTTCGCTTCTCAGCACGGCGGATTCACCTTTGTCCAGTTTTGAGACAGTTTTTGCGCATTTTTACGGCATTTAGCATTTAGTCGAGAACTTAAATCACCGAGAAGTTATATGGAGTTATGACTGCGGCACGCTTAAGAAAGCCCGTGGCCGAGGACGACTACGGGGCTTTCGATCAGTTGGATGGTCACCATCCCTG
>JBFWON010000005.1:0-67151 GCA_050250515.1 Bdellovibrionales bacterium
CCGGGAACCCCGACTCACTATGTTCCATTATAAAGTCGGCTAGCGGATCCGCAAGAATTCGCCACTCCACCCAGTTGTGTTTACTGACCGAAAGAAAGTCAGAACCAATCAACACCCCAGAGGCCCAAGGGAAATTCAAAATCTTTTGCGCCAATGGACTTCGACTCGCCTCTTCGGCCGTCGCAAAGTGTAGATTTTCTGAACTGATAGCGAAGCCAACAAGGAATTTCATAGACTCGGGATTGGGGGTCGCTTGATAAGTGATCTCAACATTTTTCATAGGGTCGTTTTAACGCTCTTGGAGAGCATTGGCAAATCCTAATGCCGCCGACCCCGTCCCGAAAATCAGGGCCGCAAGCAAGATAGCGCGAGGAGGTCCCATCCAATCCGCCAAGTGGCCCCAGGGGAAGCTCATCAGGGGCCCAAGTGCTGCAAAATTCAATCCGATGACAGAGCTCATTCGACCGCGAAAACTTTCATCTACTTCCAGATGCATGGAAACCGTCAGCGAAGCAAAAGTGAGATAGAGCCCAAATCCAGTCAATGTCATGGCTGAGACGGTCAGCCACAGGCTGGGGAGATACGGAAAAACCAAGAGCATGACAAACACCAGGGGTACCCCGAACCAAAGCGCCCGAATAGGCTTTTGTGGCTGGAAAATGGCAAAGGTCAGTGCACCGCTCATTGAGCCCAATGCGGCGAATGTGAAGGCGGTTCCAAATTCACTCGCGTCGAGATTGAATTTCTTTTGTACGAAGACACGAAAGACCGACACCATGAGGGGATACACGCAACTGATCGTCAAAAGCAATTGCGCCACTCGGTAGCGGAGATTGGAGCTGGCGTAAATATAACGGAAACCTTCCCTAATTCCCTTCCACGAGCTTTGCTGCACCACTTTTCGAGGAAGCTCCTTCACATCCACGTTAATCAAAACAATGGCGACCAAAAAGTAGGTGAGGGCGTCGAATAAAAACACCAAGCTCGGGCCCCACCAGCTCATGAGCCACGCCGCCAGTATGGGCCCAAGCATTCGAGAGGTGTGAAAATTGGTGCTGTTCAAGGCGATGGCCTGCTGAAAATCCTCCCGCGGGACCAACCGAACAATTAAGGCCTGAAAACCGGGGGAATCAAAGGAGACGACCAATCCCTCAATGAGTCCAAACACCAAAAGATGCCAGACTTCAAGATGACCGAACTCGGTCAGTGCCGCCAGCACCAACGACGAAAGCCCTAGCAATGTTTTGGTTCGCTGAATGAGACGGCGAATGTCGGTCCGATCGACAATCACTCCGGCTTGCAAGATCAAAAACAGGCAGGGTACAGCAATGGCAAGATTCAGATTGCCAAGAGCGCCGCTGCTCCCGGTGGCTTCAACAATAATCCATGATCGGGCGAGGTCGTGTGACCATTGGCCGATCATCGAAAGGGTTTGGGCCACAAAGAACTTGCGAAAGCTCTTGTGGCGAAAAGGTGACAGTCGTTTCTTCAGCTTCTCGTGCATGAGGCAAACCGATTATATAGCTTGATTTCGATTCGGCGACTGAATACTTTTTCCCCATTTCAGAGTTGAAGAGAGGTAGCAAATGACGCCAAGAGTTAGAGAGATTTTGAGTTGGTATGGTTCAGACAACCCAGGTGTATTGACCAACCTGGCTCGGATGCTCAATCAAGGAACACTGGCTGGTACGGGAAAAATGGTGATCCTACCGGTGGACCAGGGCTTTGAACACGGACCCGCCCGCAGTTTTGCGATGAATCCAGATGCCTATGATCCGAGCTACCACTTTAGCCTAGCCATCGAATCGGGTTGCAATGCCTATGCGGCCCCCCTTGGTTTTATTGAAGCTGCCGCTCGCGAATTTGCGGGTGAGATTCCTTTGATCTTGAAAATTAACAATTCGGATTCACTCTATAAACCTAAGGGCGATCCGATTTCGGCGATGACCTCGGGAATCGACGATGCGCTTCGCTTGGGTTGCGCAGCCATTGGATTTACCATCTATCCAGGATCGGCTGAGCGTAACAAGCAGTACGAAGAAATTCACGAGGCCGCAGCACAGGCGAAGAAAGCTGGCCTTGCAGTGGTTATGTGGAGCTATCCCCGTGGTGAGGGACTTAGTAAAGACGGTGAAACCGCCGTCGATGTCGTGGCCTATGCGGCGCAGATCGCCGCCCAGTTGGGTGCGCACATTATCAAAATCAAACCTCCTTCTGCGCATGTTGAACAACCGGAAGCTGCAAAAGTTTATAAAGAACAAGGCATCAAGATTGAGAAGCTGAGCGATCGAGCTCGCCACGTGGTCGAGTCTTCTTTCAATGGTCGCCGTATTGTGATCTTCAGCGGCGGCGAAGCGAAAGGTAAGGAAGCCGTGCTGAGTGAAGTGAAAGAGCTCGCCTTGGGCGGAGCCTTCGGCAGCATTATGGGCCGAAACGCTTTTCAGCGTCCTCGCGCCGAAGCGGTTGAGTTGTTGAAGCAAGTGATGAATGCCTACCGAGGAAACTTATAGTTGGAGACGAAAGACAATCCCTTAAGAGCCGAAAAGCGCAAGAAACTCTCCCAGCTTCGTGAGTTGGGACTAGATCCATTTCCTCACAATTTTAAGCCCGATCATAAGGTGGAGCAAATTGTTGGGGCCCATTCGAATCTGCAAGCGGGTGAACGCGCCGGTGTAGTCACTATGGCCGGTCGCTTGATGACCCGTCGAGATATGGGAAAGGCCGCGTTCTTTAATTTTCAAGATCAGACGGGAGCTCTGCAGGGCTACGTCAAACTCGAGGAGTTGCCGGAGAAAGATCGACAATTCTTTGAGCACGTGGATCTGGGGGATTGGATCGGTTTTACCGGTGAAGTATTCAAGACTAAAAAAGGTGAGCTTTCCATTCATTGCAAATCCTTTCAAATTATTTGCAAGACCATAGAACCTCTTCCCGAAAAGTTCCATGGTGTGGCAGACGTTGAAATTAAGTATCGCCATCGCCATTTGGATTTATTGAGTGATCCTGAATCGCGACAAGTCTTTATGACCCGATCCAAAATTATTCGCGAAGTCCGACGATTTTTGGACGACCGTGGTTTTTTGGAGGTCGAGACGCCGGTTCTTCAACCGATTTACGGTGGAGCCGCCGCCTATCCATTTTCGACCCATCACCGGGCTCTCGATATGAAGCTCTTTTTAAAGATTTCACCAGAGCTTTACCTCAAACGGCTGATCGTCGGGGGATTTGAAAAGGTCTACGAGATCAGCAAATGTTTTCGAAATGAAGGCATCGATCGTTCACATAACCCCGAGTTCGCCTTGTTAGAGTACTACGAAGCCTACACAGATTATTTTGATCAGATGAAGCAGTTCGAAGAACTGGTTGGGCATGTGGTAAAATCCGTCAAGGGTTCCTACAGATTTCAGTATCAGGGCAAAGACATCGACTTTACTCCCCCGTGGCGCCGGCTCTCAATTCTAGAGGGAATCAAGGAGTATGGTGGTTTTGATCCGCAGCAGATGTCGGACGCCGAGCTATTCAAGAAATTGAAATCCATCGGTTCAGACTTGGAGAAGCCTGGTAGTCGTGGCGAAATGTGGATGGAAGCCTTCGAACTGGTGGCCGAAAAACATTTGTGGAATCCCACATTCGTGATCGATTTTCCTGTCGAGGTCTCGCCTTTGACAAAGTCTCATCGTTCGATTCCTGGTTTGGTGGAACGATTTGAGCCGATCGCGGCGCATATGGAGATCGGCAATTCCTATACGGAACTCAATGACCCAGAAGAGCAGAGAAAACGTCTTGAGGAACAGGAAGCCCAGCGGGTTGTGGATGAAGAGGCGCAGCCTATGGACGAAGATTTCTTGCATGCCATTGAGACCGGCATGCCGCCAACGGGCGGTGTGGGGATCGGTATCGAACGATTGGTTATGTTTTTGACTGACCGCCCGAGTATTCGCGACATCATCCTATTTCCGACGATGAGGTTTAAGTGAGGCCCTATCAGGCTTCCATCATTCGATTTGGAACAGGGCTTTTATCGATCTTTTTGTTTTTGGGCTGCCAAAGCAAACCTACCCGTGTGGGTGAGTCCCAATCTCGAGAATTTGCCTTGATTATTGACAAGGTCGACAAGCCCCTAAAGTTAAGCGATCATTCGGTCATCTTGGATGCTCGATCTTCGTTCGACTATGGGTTGAATCGGGTGACGGGATCTCAGCATTTGACCTGGGAAAGTTTGGCCGAATCCTCCCAAACAGGGGAGCTTATGCGCGATCGGCGCAGATTGGCCCAGCGACTGGCACTTTTTGGTTTGAAGCCCGACCGACCTATCATCGTTCTTGGAAATGGTCCTCGCGGTGGGGGTGAGGAAGGTCGGCTCGCATGGACCCTCGTCTATTTTGGTTTTCGGGATGTACAAATTTCGTCGGTGGAACTGTTTCGCAAGAATATGACACAATTGCCCTCACCGGCCCCGGAAAATGTGGAACCTACGGATTTGGAAGGGAACTTTGGACTTGTCGTGGACAAAAAGGAGTTCCAGCGCTGGGCTGAGAATCCGAAGGACCGGGCAGAAAGTCGGGTTTGGATCTTAGATGTTCGAAGCGAAGGCGAGTATTTCAATAAGACTAAGGGAGCCCCGAAGGTGGTCGACATCGGAGCCCTCAACGTGGAGTGGAAGCAGTTTTTTACGGACATGGGCCGACCCAATGTAAAAATACGTGAGATATTGGCGGCTCTTGGTGTGCAACCTAAGGATCGTATTATTGTGGTGAGTAACAAAGGAATTCGATCATCAGCTGCGGCCTATGCCCTTCTCGCCATAGGTTTTCATCGCGTTGAAAATTTTTTGGCGGGCTATCGAATTCTTTGATTTCGACTCCGCAAACCAGGTCATCCAGATAATTACTTCTTTAGATTTTTGATTTGATTCACAACGCTGGACATCTCTTGGCTGGATTCCAAATCTAATGTTCCGCTGAGGTTCTGACCAAATTGCTCCGTAATCCATTGAAGGCGATCCAGAAATCGGTCGTCGATGGCCAGCTGGCCTCCCGTCGAGTCTAGATCGGAGATCATTTTCTCGAGGATTTCCGTTGCGTCTAATAAAAAGGCCACCACAACAGAAGTAAGGTTGGGGTTGTTGCTCACCCGCGAGGCCTTATACGAAACCACCTTACACAGTTTGCCGTAAAGGCCAATTCGATGATTGGTCTCGGCCAAGCTGGGGGTCATACTGGCAATGGTGTCAGCCGTGCCCATAATCCGGTCAACTAAGTTCCCATATTTCTGTAGCTGGGAAAATTGCGAAGGGTCCTCTTCAATCTCCTCAAGAATAGTCACAAGTTGACCCACTAGCTCCAAAGACTCAGACTGAAATTGTTGAACGAGTTCGTCCATCTTTGAACAGGCTAGCAACGGCTGTAGGAAATGACAATGAACTTTACTTCCATTCGGGTGAGCTCGCTTCGAGGCGATCAAAAAATTGATTTTGATGTCTATGTGGAAATTGGCGCCAAACAGGTCCTCTACCTTCGTAAGGGTTCCAGCTTTGAGGGTGAGCGGCTTCAGCGGCTGCGGGCAAAGAAGCTCAAGAAAATGTACATCAACGTGGACGACGAAAGTTCTTACCGGGAGTATCTCAAAAAAAATATAGACATGGCCTATGACGCCAAATCTAGTCAGTCCATGGAAACGCGGACCCAGGTGATTCAGGGGGCACAGCAGGCGGCCGCCGAAAATGTTTTAGAAAATCCAACGGACGAGAGTGCTTATCTGGTGGCGAAAGAAGGCTCAGAAAAATTTGCCGATTTTTTGATGCGAGAGCAGCAGGCTATCAAGGGTCTTCTGTCTATTGAGAACCAGGATCACAGTTTGGCTCATCACGGAGTTTCTGTTTCTAGTCTTGCGGTTGAGCTTGCTAAGAAACTGGGAGTGGCGGATAAGCCCAGTCTTTCTATGATCGCACTCGGTGGGTTGGTACACGATCTAGGACATCAGATTTCCGGCCTAGATGTGGCTCGACCAGTCGATCAAATGAGTGAAGACGACAGAAAAATATACTTCGATCATCCCCATCAAGGGGTGCTCAAGGTCAAGGATCTCAATCACATGGATCTACACGTAAGTCAGATCATCGCTGAGCATGAGGAAAACTGCAAAGGTACCGGCTTTCCCGACAAATCTTTGCCACAAAAACAAAATCCATTTTCAGCCTTCGTGCAAACGGCGAATGGATTTGACCGTCTCGTCACTTTTGAAAACATGAAAGCGGCGGATGCGATCAAGTTCTTAGCCATTGAGCGAATTGGAGTTTACCCTCTGGAGCACATCAAGGCGCTTAAAGCGATTGGTGGCTGACCTCTATCTTGCGCAGTCTCTCACCTTCTCTGGGTTTTCTGGATTGGGTATAAGCGGATCATTTTGGACGACCGAGAAGTCCTCGATAGCGCAGTTCAAAATCCACAAACGGAGAAGCTTAAGACGTAAAGAATCCAATGGATCATATCCCTTCTTGGCCGGGGGCATCGACTGTGTTACAGCCGCCGCGTGATAGATCTTGCTGGTTTCCGGATTGCCTTTTGTTACGACCGGCGTGAAGGGATTAAAAAGGCTGGCATAATCGGTCAAGTTGGCCGAGTAGGTGATGGCGTCACGGTCGGGAGACTCGCCCTTAAGAGAATGACACTTGGTGCACGCGTAACCGATGACGTACTTTCGTACAAGGGTGTAATCGATCTTTTCAGGATGGCGAAAGTAAGGTCTTAGTTCCTCCTTCAATGTTGGAGGCCTTTCCACTTTATCAGTGCCGGAGTCTTTTGCGCCATTTTGAATCCAAAAATAAACTAGCTGCTTTTGTTCTTCGCTCAATGGGGCTCTATCTTGTGGTGGCATCTGACGTTTGCCAGTGGCGAAAAGCGCAGTGTAGAGCGGACTTGCCGGGGCATTAAAGGGTTCGACCAGCTTTCGATCGCCCGCCTGGAGGCTAGATCCGTAGTGGGTGAGATCTATGCCATCTTTTTTGCGCTCGGAATCGTGGCAGTCCAGACAATGTTTTTCAAAAACCAAATCTCTAACCGTTTGAAAGGTAATGGTGTCCGGAGAGGACAAGGCATCTTTCAGGGCCGGGCTGTCAGAGCCCGGCGGAGAGCTCATCACTTGGTGTTTAGCACCGCAACCCGCAGTCGCGACGATAATCAGGATGAGCCACGACCTCACTGCTGGATCGCCTCAATGTTAAGAGTCAGACTCACTTCATCACCAGCGACCGCGAGGAGGGAATTCATTCCAAATGCGCTGCGCTTGATCTTGCCTACCGCCTTGTAACCGGCGCGAACATCACCCAAAGGACCAGAGCCTGCACCTATCGCTGTAATTTCAAGCCGAACTGGTTGAGTGGCTCCATGCATAGTTAGTAGGCCTTCCATCGAAACGGGATTGCCTTCGCCATCATATTGGACAGCTGTGGATTGAAACGACATTTTCGGAAAAACTGAGACATTGAAGAAGTCGGCAGAACGAAGGTGGGAGTCCCTTTGAGCGACCTTTGTGTTGATGCTACTGGGGTCAATCTCAACGGCTACAGTTGAAGCCCCATTGGGATTGAATTCAATGGTTCCACTTAGTTTATCGAAGCGTCCCACCACTAAGCTAATGCCTAAGTGGCTCACTTCGAATCCGACATTGCTGTGGTCGGCATCAATAGTGTAGTGCCCCGCGGGCGCTGTTGCGGCCGAAGCCATCGCGGTAAAAAGACTGAAAATTGCAGCTATCATAAGATCCCCCTTTTGCTTCCCACCGTCTACCACCGGCCCAATTGAAACGTAAATGGAATTTCAGTATTGATTCCATAGTGAAAAGCTATGGCCGCCTTCTCCTCTCACTTGGGCATGCGGGGCGGCCAATCGGGGCGAAAACCGCCAGGCAAGTGATCCGGCCATTGTACAGGAATCTCAGGGGCTGGCGCAGGTGCTACCTCAGGTTGGGGCTTAGCCGCGAGCGGTGTTGAATCGGACCCCAAAAGTTGCCAATCCATTTCGTCTCGGAATCGGGGGTAGGCAGGGTAGGGGCCGTAGGGCCTCTCGGGAGGATTTCGAACGGTTGGAGATTCTACGATGCCCAAATTGACTCTATTTAACTCCGTGTCGACAAGAGCCGTTAACTCCTGGATCTTGGGTTCGATGTCAGCTCCGCGCACGGTGTAGAGCCCGCGAATTTCATTTACTAAGGCGATCAAACCATCCACGATCGGCCGAAATCCAGCCAGGTCCTCGTCAGGAGCGACGACTTGAAAAGCCTCTCCCATCAATTTCTTCTTAAAGAGAACTCTGTCCAAATTGCCAGAGGTTTCAGCAACGGCGCGGGCAAGGTCATTGACTCTTTCTTGCAGCTCGTCGCTCACCAAAATCCGTTCACACTTCTGCATTTTCCGCGTTGGTTTAGCCGCCCATGTTTGTGCCGCAAATATAATCGATAATAGAAAAACTACAGTGCGAATCATACCCATACTCCCTTTGGCTTAGATGAACTCGAATAGGGAATAGGTTTTCAATATTTGTGCCGACTATGCGGCGACTTTGAGTTTCTGAAAGATTTCGACCAGCGCGCGCATCACTTCGGGGTCAAAGCGACCCTTAAGCTTTCCGGCCATGAGGTCAATGGCGTCGGTAGGGAGCATGGGATCATTGTACGATCGTTTGGTCGTCAGAGCATCGTAGGTGTCAGCAACACTTACCACTCGTGCCATCGGATGAATTTCTTCAGCCGACAAAGCCTGCGGGTAGCCATTGCCGAGAAGACTTTCATGATGTTCAAATGCACATGCGATCACATTTTCGGTGGAACGGTGTTCACTTAGAATTTTAAGACCAAATTGCGGATGCTTTTGCATCATGACCCACTCTTCATCGGTCAGAGGACCGGCCTTGCAAATAATGTCGAGTGGAATAAAGCGCTTGCCGATGTCGTGAAAAAGCCCCCCGAGTCCTAGCTCTTTTAAGTCAGCTCCACGAAAGCCCACAATTTGTCCGAGGCCTAGGGAGTAGATACTAACATCCAAGGAGTGATTGTAAGTGTAGAAGTCGTGACTGGACAAGCCGATCAGATTCACCATGGCGGCCGCATCAGCATCCATAAAGGCAACGAAATCTTCGATCACTTGGCGAGAGTCGCGCAAAGCGTTTTCAATGTCTGGTCGCTCAAAAAGTTCTTCAACCAAGACCATGGTGCTCTCACGCAAAATCAGTGCTTTTTGTTTAGTGTCGAGATCGTCGCTCACCAAGCCCTCGCGCACAAAGCTTTGATAGTTCGCGCGCTCCGCTGCCAAAATATAAAAAGATTCGGGCGCCTTTTTCTCAAAGTGATCGATCTTAAGAGCACTCAATTGATCACCGGCTCGGAGGTAATGGATCACTCGACTTCCAATCATAACAAAGAGGTCAAACGGGATCTTTCTATGAGGTGGAAGGCTGTTCAGCCGGATCTTCATATACTGGTCAAGACTCATGATTTCCATTCTGCCATGGAACCATTGACTCTCCAACCAGAGATGGCATGTTAAGGGACCTGAATGGCGCTTCAAATCGACACAGACATACAGTTTATCAAAGGGGTTGGCCCAAAGTTGGGCGATCTCTTTCGGCGCCGGGGCATCTTGCGGGTTCAAGAGCTGTTGGAGTTCTATCCCAGGACATACGAGGATCGGCGCGCCGTGCGCCAGATCCAGTCCTTAGTCCCGGACCAGCTGGTGAGTTTGAAAGCCAATGTGCTTCGCGTTCGCTCGATCAATATGGGACGCTCAAAACGAAAACTGTACGAGATTGTGATTAGTGATTCCTCCGGTCGAATTTCGTGCAAGTTTTTTCGCCTGCCTTATCGTGGCTACCTGGAGCGATTTCAGCCCAACCAGGAAGTCCGCGTAATTGGTAGAGTCTTGCTTTATCGCGGCAGCAAAGAGTTTCACCATCCTGAGATCCATCCCATAGTGGAGGGCGAAGAGGCTGAAAATGATCTGATGCCGATCTACACCGAGATCGAGGGACTCAATACCCAACGAATTTCCCGATTGATCCAATCCGTGATTGGATTGCCGATCCCGGACCTGCTGCCAGTATGGATTCGTGAGAAATACCAGCTTTTGGGTTTAGGCGAATCTCTTCGCCAGGTCCACGATCCGCCCTTAGAAGAAGCGGATCTTTTTTTAAATTACAAATCACCGGCGCAACGACGAATTATTTTTGACGAATTTTTTTGGATTGAAATGCACTTGGCCCTTAAGCGGGCGGGCATCGAGCGTGAGAAGGCTGAGCCCGTGCGATCGGATGGAGTGTGGGCGGATAAGCTAGAAAAAAGTCTTGAGTTCGAGCTGACCGCGGCCCAAAAACGAACTCTATCTGAAATTGTTGAGGACTTGCGAGAGCCCCATCCTATGCATCGCCTGGTGCAAGGGGATGTGGGCAGCGGGAAAACCATGGTGGCTTTTATGGCCGCGGCCCATGTGGCGGAGGCGGGGCAGCAGGCGGCTCTGATGGTGCCTACGGAAATTTTGGCCGAGCAACATTTTGCCAACGCCGTCCGAAGGCTGGCGCCCTTGGGCATCAAGGTGGCGCTACTCACAAGCCAAACCAAAACAAAAGAAAGAAATCAGATCTTAGAGGATTTGAAATCGGGAGCTTTGCACTTAGTGATTGGCACCCATGCCCTGATCCAGGGGGATGTGGAGTTCGCCCATTTGAATCTGGTGATTGTCGACGAGCAACATCGCTTTGGAGTGGAGCAAAGACATAAGTTGAAAAACAAGGGATTGTCGCCTCACTTTCTGGTGATGACGGCGACTCCGATTCCCCGAACTTTGGCGATGACGGTTTACGGGGACCTTGATGTTTCAGTCATAGATGAATTGCCTAAGGGCCGAATTCCCATCGTCACCCGCAAAACGTTTCAAAGTAAACGCGCACTCGTTATGGGATTTGTACGGGATCAATTGAAAGAGGGTCGGCAGGCCTACATCGTTTACCCTCTTGTGGAAGAAAGCGAGAAGCTTGAGCTGAAGAATGCGCAGGAAGAATTTGAGCGCATCCAGGCGGACTTTCCCGACTATCAAGTCGGACTTCTGCACGGCCGCATGAAGGCCGTCGAAAAAGACGAAATCATGAATCGATTCCGTCGTGGGGAACTTCATATTCTTGTGGCTACGACGGTGATCGAGGTTGGTGTGGATGTACCGAACGCCAATATTATGGTGATCGAGCATGCCGAGCGTTTTGGTCTTTCACAACTGCACCAGTTGCGGGGGCGGGTCGGCCGAGGATCTTACAAGAGTTATTGCATTTTAGTTTTGGGTTATGCGCTTTCGGAGGAGGCCAGTCAGCGGGCCGACATTATGGAGCGCACCAACGACGGCTTTAAAATTGCCGAAGCGGATTTGGAAATGCGTGGCCCCGGCGAGTTTCTTGGTACCAAGCAAAGTGGGCTGCCCGGCTTCAAAATGGCGAATCTTGTAAGGGACGTTGCGATCTTACAGCAGGCTCGGGACGCGGCTTTTTTTCTGATCAAAAAAGATCCCTTACTCCAGGCCGCCGAAAACCAGGCCCTTCGTCAGAGACTGGATGAAGTCATGAAGACTTGGGTTGGTTGACGCAACTCGCTGAATGCGCTTTGCCTATCAAACATTTTCCGAATAAATAATAGTATTGAAGAATCCTCCCAACCCGCGGGTGTGAGTTGTGAAATTTTTTCACGCGCGGTGACGAAAATTGTGAATTTGCCCTCACCTCAATTGATTATACGTGTCAAAAATGATAAACATCCTTCTCTCGTGGGGACACCCCTTTCGAAAAATTGGTTGGAGGCGCGTCATATGGTTTCATTCAAGGTCGGCGACAATGCGGTCTATCCGGGTCACGGAGTTGGGAAGGTCACGGCCATCGAGACCAAAGAGATTCTAGGAACAGAACATACTTTTTACAGCATCAACATCCTGGAATCGGGGATGAAGATTATGGTTCCCAAGAATCGCGTTGAGTCTGTGGGCCTTCGTCCCATCATCTCGAAGGAAGAGGCGGCAAAAGTTATCGAAATTCTGCGTGAAACGGACGTCAAGATCGACAATCAGACCTGGAACCGCCGGTATCGTGAATACATGGAGAAGATCAAGACTGGGTCGGTCTACCAGATCGCGGAAGTTTTACGCGATTTGTTCCTGTTGAAGGTGGAGAAAGAGTTAAGCTTTGGCGAACGTAAGATGCTCGACAATGCGCGTGGACTTCTTTTGAGTGAACTGTCACTGGCCACCGGGACTGAGGCTTTAAAAGCCCAGGATGAAGTCCGGGCCATTTTCAATCTGTAAAAATCATTGTAGGATGCTCCATTTAAAGGAATCTAAAGATGGACGCATCCCCCGTTCGAGTTCGATTTGCCCCTTCCCCGACTGGTTATTTGCATGTCGGTGGGGCCCGCACAGCTCTCTATAATTATCTATTCGCCAAGCGACATGGCGGTCAGTTCATTCTACGAATTGAAGACACGGATGAAGCGCGTAGTACCGATGAGTCGATGCGAATGCAGATCAACGATCTGAGATGGCTTGGGCTCAATTGGGATGAGGGCCCTAATGCAGAGACTTTGGTGGACGAAGGCCCTTACGGTCCGTACCGACAGAGTCGAAGACAAGATATTTACAAAAAACTCGCCGATCAGCTGATCAACGAGGGCAAAGCCTACTTTTGTTTTCTGACCGATCAAGAGATTGAGGCTCAGCGAGCCGAGGCCACCAAAGCGGGCCGCCCCCCACAAGTGAATTCGCCCTATCGAGATTGGCCATTGGAAAAAGCCAAAGAACGAATAGCGAAAGGCGATAAAGGAGTGGTTCGCTATAAGGTTCAAGAGAAACGCGACTACGTTTTGCAGGACTTAGTGCGCGGGGAAGTGCGTTTTCCCAGTGATATGGTGGGCGACTTTGTTTTGCTAAGATCTAGTGGAATGCCGGTTTATAATTTTTGTTGTGCAATTGACGATGCCTTGATGAAGATCACGCACGTCTTTCGCGCCGAAGAACATTTGAGCAACACGCTAAGGCAGATGATGCTTTATGAGGCCTTCGGCTACGAAATTCCGCAATTTGGTCATCTTTCGATTATTCTGGGCGGTGACCGGCAAAAGCTCTCTAAACGGCATGGGGCCACTAGTTGTCATGAGTACAATCTGAATGGCTACCTCCCCGAGGCCCTAAACAATTTCATTGCGTTATTGGGGTGGAGCTCGCCGGCCGGCCAAGAAATTCTTTCGATAAAAGAAATGGTCGATCAGTTTAGTCCAGATCGTCTGCATGCGGCCCCCGCTGTGTTTGATGAGCAGAAGCTTCTTTGGGTGAATGCCACCCATTTGCGAGAACTGCCTGAAACGGAACTCTGGCGCCGGGTGGAACCCTTTTTAGTCAGTGCGGGATTGAAATTGCCCACCGACAACGAGTGGCGAATTCGAGCGTTGCAGGTTTTTAAAACCAGCATGAACACTCTTCGCGATGCCATTGAGCTATTCAGACCATTGGGCGAAGACGCGCTCGAGTTAGGGGCTGAAGCCGCCGATGCGCTCACGTGGCCCAGCACGGGACCGGTTGTTGAGGCGTGGCGCTCTGGAATTGAGAAGTCAGGCCGGGATTATCTGAGCGAGGAGGAGTTCCTACGCCTGCAAGATAAAATCAAAGACGACCTAAACGTTAAAGGCAAGCACCTCTTCCAACCCATTCGTGTGGCGGTCATTGGAAAACCGCAGGGAACCGAGCTAAAAATGTTAGTTCCCTTGCTCCACAAGAAAACGTTGGTGGCGCGGGCGACGCAAGTTTTGAATCATATGAAGGGGTAATCCGTGGGGATTGTACTATACAATTCAGAGACGCATAAAAAAGAAAACTTTGAACCTCTAAACCCTGGCGAGTTGAAGCTTTATGTCTGCGGACCTACCGTTTATGACCTTTTGCACGTCGGGAATTTTCGGGGTGCCATTTTATTCAATTTGGTTCGTAACTGGTTTGAGCACCGCGGGTATAAGGTGACTTACGTCTACAATTACACCGACGTCGACGACAAGATTATCGATCGTGCGAAAAAAGACGGAGTCTCAGCCCAAGAAATCGCGACCCGCTACGTTCAAGAGTTTGAAAAAGACTACGGCAACCTTAAACTCAAGAAGCATACGCACAATCCCAAGGTAACGGAATTTATGAATCCCATCATTCAGTTCGTCAGCGAATTGGTGGAAAAAGGGCATGCTTACGTGGTGGAGGGGGATGTTTACTTTGATGTTCACTCCATCAAAAATTACGGACGACTCTCTCACAAGAATCTTGAAGAGCTGGAGTCAGGCGTTCGAATCGATGTGGATGCTCGGAAGAAGCATCCAGCCGACTTTGCCCTCTGGAAAAAGTCCAAGCCAGAGGAACCCTCGTGGACCTCGCCGTGGGGCGAAGGTCGACCCGGGTGGCATATTGAGTGCTCGGCCATGGCTCGCGGCCTATTGGGTGATCAAATCGATATTCATGGTGGGGGGTTGGATCTGCTCTTCCCACACCATGAGAATGAAGTGGCACAGTCTGAGGGCGCCACTGGCAAACGCTTTGTGCGCTACTGGATGCACAACAATATGCTGAATTTTGGTTCCCAAAAGATGTCAAAATCTTTAGGAAATGTGCGAACGGCTAGATCGTTTATGCAAGAGTACCATCCGGAAATCTTGAAGTACATGATGCTATCAGCTCACTATCGAAGCGTTTTGGATTTTTCCCCGGCTCAGGTCGAGAACGTGATCTCGGCGTTGGCGCGGATTTATTCGGCCCTGGCGTTGGCGGAGCAGGTCACGACAAAAAAAGATGTCAAGGACGAGGCCGCGCCGGCCGATTTTATGAAGGTGATCGAGCAGGCGAAATCAGGGGTAGAAAAAGCCCTTGATGACGACTTCAATACGCCGGGAGCTCTGGCGAATTTATTCGACGTCATTCGATCCTTTAACAATCAAGTTCGAACACCTGGCGCGGTGAATCCTAAGAAGAAGGCCATCGCGACTGAATTTTTGAAGTTCAGTGGCTGGCTCGGCAGTCTTATGAGTCTATTTGCGGAGCCACCTTCGGGATTTTTGCACTTTTTGGATGACATGCTTTTGGCCAAAAAATCGCTCAAGCGGGATGAGATCGACCGAATTGTGCAAGAAAGAAGCGCGGCCCGCGCGTCAAAGGATTTTGCCAAGTCCGATCAGTTGCGTGATCAATTGGTGCAAATGGG
Source organism: Bdellovibrionales bacterium (assembly GCA_050250515.1). Taxonomy (GTDB): domain Bacteria; phylum Bdellovibrionota; class Bdellovibrionia; order Bdellovibrionales; family UBA1609; genus JALHOQ01. The sequence goes on from JBFWON010000005.1 coordinate 15,255, forward strand.
TATAGCCGTTCAGGATGGACCGTCTGGCAGTGAGTGGGAAGTCGCTAAGTGAGTTCAGAGGCTAAGGGTCGCTTTCAGTTGGTGTCGAACTTTCGACCGGCCGGCGATCAACCGAAGGCGATTCACAACCTTATTGAAAATTTTGAAAGAGGCTTGAAACACCAAACTCTTTTAGGGGTCACAGGCTCGGGTAAGACTTTTACCATGGCGCAGACGATTGCCGCCCTGAACTTGCCGACCCTGATTTTAGCCCCCAACAAAACCTTGGCGGCTCAGCTCTTTGCTGAATTTAAGGAGCTCTTTCCGCACAACGCGGTCGAATACTTTGTCAGTTACTACGACTACTATCAGCCGGAGGCCTATATCCCCTCCACCGATACCTTTATTGAGAAGGATTCGGCGATTAATGAACAAATCGATCGAATGCGCCACTCGGCCACGCGCTCTTTGTTTGATCGGCGTGACGTCATTATCGTGAGTAGCGTGTCTTGCATTTATGGCCTGGGCAGTCCTGAAGCTTATGAAGGCATGATGGTACACATTGTGTCCAATAAAGAGGTCAGACGGGATGTGTTTTTGCGCGAACTTGTGCGCATTATGTATTCGCGCAATGACATCGATTTTCATCGGGGCACCTTTCGGGTGCGAGGAGATGTGGTCGAAATTTTTCCACCCTATGAAGAGGATCGAGCCATTCGAGTCGAATTTTTTGGTGATTTCATCGACAAGTTGGCGTGGATTGATCCTTTAAGGGGTCGAATTTTAGAAGAACTGGATCAAATTGCCGTCTATCCCGGAAGTCACTATATCAGCACCGATGAGCGAAACCGAGTGGCAGTGGAAACCATTCGGGAAGAGTTAAGAGATCGCATCAGCTATTATCAAAAAGAAATCCGACCCTTAGAAAAAGAGAGGATCGAACAGCGCACGAGCTACGATTTAGAAATGATTCAAGAAATGGGAACCTGCCCGGGGATTGAAAACTACTCCCGCCATTTTACCGGCCGAGCACCAGGCGAGCCTCCTCCCACTTTGATTGAGTACTTTCCCGATTCCTTTTTGACCTTTATTGATGAGAGTCATGTCACAGTTCCACAGATTGGTGGCATGTACCGCGGCGATCGAGCCCGCAAAATGAACTTGGTGGAGCATGGATTTCGCCTGCCCTCGGCATTGGACAATCGCCCGTTGAATTTTCAGGAATTTGAAATGCTAGTCAACAAAGTGGTCTATGTGTCGGCCACTCCTGGCGAATACGAACTTAAGAAGAGTGAAGGAATGGTGGTGGAGCAAATCATTCGTCCGACCGGCTTGATTGACCCGGAGGTCGTTGTGCGCCCTGTGCGCCACCAGGTGGATGATCTTCTGCAGGAGATTCGCGAGCGAGCCAAAAAGAAAGAAAGAGTTTTGATCACCACGTTGACCAAACGCTCGGCCGAGGACTTAACGACTTACTATGAAAGCTTGGGGGTGAAAGTCAAATATCTCCATAGTGACATCGTCACCTTGGAACGAATGGATTTGATTCGAGATTTGCGCTTAGGTATTTTTGACGTCTTGGTAGGTATCAACTTGTTGCGCGAAGGCTTAGATATACCCGAGGTCTCACTCGTGGCCATCACCGACGCGGACAAAGAGGGTTTTCTAAGGTCCGAACGATCCTTGATCCAAACGATTGGACGGGCGGCGCGGAATGTGAATGGTCGCGTGATCCTGTACGCCGATCGCATGACGGAATCGATGAAAAAGGCCATTGGCGAAACCGATCGACGTCGGGCCATTCAAAAAGCCTACAACGATGAGCATGGGATCATTCCTCAGACGATTAAGAAGCGGGTGTCCGAGGGGCTGACCGATCTCTACGGCATGGAGGTCATTCGCCGAGATTCGAAAAATAAGGCGACGGTCCTTCGAGATAAACTTTCGGCCTATGCGGAAAATCCGAACCAGTTGACCGCACAGATATTGAAACTGAGAAAACAGATGAAAAAGGCTTCCGATAAGCTAGAGTTTGAGGAGGCCGCACGCTTACGAGATGAGATCAAGCGTCTTGAAGTTTTGGATCTGTCGCTAAGATCGGGATCCGTTGACCAAGAATACCTAGCGGCGGCCGAGGGAAGTGGCCGAAATGAGTCTTGAGAATCTAAAGCCTTTAGTCGCCGAATTTCCGACCACGCCCGGTGTCTATTTAATGAAAAACGACAAGGGTAAAGTCGTTTATGTCGGAAAGGCGAAGAATCTTCGCGCTCGGGTGCGAACCTATCTTGGGTCCCTGAGTGATCAGTCACTAAAAACGAAGTACCTGATGGGTCATGTGGTCTCGATCGAGTACATATTGACCAAAACGGAGGTCGAAGCCTTCTTGCTCGAGGCTTCGCTGATCAAGAAGCATAGGCCCCGCTACAATATTCGGCTTAAGGACGACAAAGCTTATCCATATATTAGGTGTAGTTTTGAACACGCCTTCCCCAGGTTTTACTTGGCCCGTCGGGTCCAGGCCGATGGGGGCATCTATTTTGGTCCTTTTTCGTCCGGGCAGACGGTTCGGGAGACCATTCGGTTTATCAACAAAACCTTTAAGATTCGCGATTGCTCGGACAGCTTTATGCAGTCGCGCAAGCGCCCTTGCATCTCCTTTCAAATCGGTCAGTGTACGGCCCCATGTGTGAAGTTTGTGGATGAGCCCTCTTACCGGCAAGATGTTGAATCCGCTTTGCAATTTCTAAAAGGGCGAAGCACCAAGGTGTTGAAGTCGCTCAATACAAAAATGAAGTCCGCCGCCGAAGGCGAAATGTTTGAACAGGCGGCTAAGCTTCGGGACTCGATTCAGGCTATCGAGCGCATCTGGGAGCGGCAGACCGTGGTCTCGACCAAGAAAGACTATGATTTGGATGTGATAGCCTTTTGTGGTGAGGCCCGCGGGACCCTTATCGAAACTTTGCACGTGCGCGGCGGGCGGGTGATTGGTTCTCGTCCTCATTTTATGAACCGTTTTGATTGCACGGCCGAGGGCGAGGAAGTCAAAGACTGGCTGACCTCCTTTTTGAATCAGTATTACACGGACAATATGATCCCGGATGAGTTGATTTTGCCGGTGGATCTCGGTGCCGACATGATTAAGCTTTTGCATGCCGTCTTTGTTGAGCGCCAGGGAAAGAAAGCCAAGGTCACGGTGGCCACGGGAACCGAGGGTAAGAAGCTTTTGGACCTAGCAATGACCAATGCAAAAAGCCATTTGAAGGATTCACTCTCGAAAGCGGATCGGCAGATTCAAGGACTGGAGCAGATTCAGCAGAAGTTCGGTCTTAAGGAGCCCCCTCGGCGGATTGAGTGTTTCGATATTTCGAACTTCCAAGGGGCAGAGAATGTCGCGTCTCAAGTGGTTTTTGAGGAGGGACTTCCGGCCAAAGACCATTACCGTCGCTATAAGATCAAAACTGTCGAAGGGGCCAATGATTTTGCCTCGATGAAAGAGGTTTTGGCCCGCCGGTTTGGTCATGAAGAATACGACGATCCCGATTTGATTGTGATCGACGGCGGCAAAGGCCAACTCAATATGGTGGTGGAAGTTTTAAAAGAGATTGGCCGCGGCGACGTTCCGGTGGTGGGCTTGGCGAAAGCGCGGACGATCGGAACTTTTGAGGATCGCGAGGTGGAGAGTACTGCCGAAAGATTTTTTCTGCCAGGTCGACAAAATCCCGTCACCTTTCCTGCGACATCGGAAGCCTTACAAATACTGGTTGGAATTCGGGATGAGGCACATCGCTTTGCGATCACCTATCATCGGAAGCTCAGGGAGAATGCCTCGCTTTCAAGTGTTCTCGATTCCATTACGGGCTTGGGTGAAAAGCGCAAACAGGCTCTATTGAAGCATTTTTCTGGCGTAGATGAGATTCGCCAAGCGGACTTATCGGATCTGTCACAGATTCGTGGAATGAACCGAGTGATCGCGGAGAGAGTGTTAGTCCATCTGAAACAGTTGGATAAGGAGGAGTGAACGAAGGCGAACAATTATCGCCGGTAGTCCACAATTGACTCGCCGCCAACCTCACTTTGCGCCGCAGCTTTCCATTGCAAAAACATAACTCGCTCCCTAGAATTTTGTAATCCCCTGGAAGGATCTGGGGGTGCTCATGGACCCAAAGGAGGGGATCGATGAATATCTTTCAGGCATTCCGTGAAGGTGGACCCTTCATGTTCGTCATATTAGCTTTTGGTTTGTTTACGGTCGCCTTTATCGTCGAGAGATATGTGAGTCTGTTTCTTCGACTCAAACCGATCTCCAATCAATGGATCACCAACGTTCGTGAGTTTATTGTTCGGGGTGAATTCGCTAGAGCCGAAGAAGTGGCCAGCCAAGCAAAAAATCCGCTGACTCCCATTATCGTCAAGGGGTTGCAGGTTCTGCAAAGAGGCGCCGGCGAAGAAGAAGTTCAGGCTCGCATGGATGAAGAACTCAGCCGCTCTATCAATAATATTGACCGCCGAACCGGGTTTCTTTCGATGTTTGGTAATGTGGCCACGCTGGTCGGACTGCTTGGAACGATCGTCGGTATGATTCACTCTTTTGCGGCTGTGGCACAAGCCAACCCGATGGATCGGGCGACTCTTCTGAGTAAAGGTATTTCCGAAGCGATGAACTGTACGGCCTTCGGTTTGATCGTGGCTGTCCCTGCGTTGGTCACTTTCGCCATCTATCAGAATAAGACCGACCAGATCGTCAACGATCTGACGCAAAAAACCTCTGAGCTTTACCATGATTTGATTTTCTTTTTTGATCGAGGAGAGACTCCCTCGCGCGCACGAACCAATCGGCCTGAGGCCAACGCGTAGTCATGGCTGGGGGGGCAGGCGGCGCGATTCATTCTGGGCGACATCGGTCGCTAGATGGGGAAATCAATCTGGTTCCCTTTATCGACTTGCTGTCGATGTGCATCTGCTTTTTGTTGATGACGGCCATTTGGATCGAGGTTGGATCGATTCAGTTGCACCAACTCTTCGGTTCGGAGGGCATGGATAACTCTCATCCTGTCGAGGTCGAGATTCAGATGAAGGCGGCGGGCGACTACCGCATTTCTCTCGAGCAGGCGGGCAAAGTGGTCCAAGCCATGGAACTGAAAACGGACGACAAAATGACGGCGCAGGCCCGCGTGAGCCAGTTTATGGCTCTGGTGCAGGGCTGGTTGCTGAAAAATGCCAGCGATGTGCAGGTTTCGGCTCGGGTGATACCGGGGACGGACGTGAAATACGGAGAAATGGTGTCGGTGCTCGACATCTTAAGAGGATACGGAGTTTCGGCTTTGGCCGTTGTGCCAGTGAGGAACTAAAATGATACTGAATTCTCATCTTAAGCCCACACTTTTTGCCAAGCGGCTTGTGGCGCGTGAACATCAGAGCAAGAAGCATAAGCGGGTCATGGTGACCGGGCTCATGTTGACCTCAATGGTGGACATGTTTTCGCTACTGGTGATTTTTCTTCTACAGAACTTTTCGAATTCGCCGGAGGTCATGGCAATCAGTCAAAACCTGGTGCTGCCTTCCGCCATATCGGCCGCCGCACCTATTGATGCCCCGTTGGTCACGGTCAATGCAGACGAAGTTCTGGTCGATAGCAAGCCAATGGGGTCTACGAAAACTATAATTTCCAAGCCTCAGGCCTTGATCGACTCCCTTGAAGATATGAAGAAATCATTTGCCAAGAGTCATCCCGGCGAACCTTTTAAAGGTGATATTCATCTGCAGGCGGACCAAGGGCTTTCGAGTGTGTTTATCTCTCAGTTGGTGGGGATTTTGAATACCTACGGTTACTCGTCCGTGCACTTAGCTGTGGTCAATGGGGGCGGTCGATGAACTGGAAGATCGTTCTTCTTTTACCGTTAGTGGCCGCTTTAAACGCGTCGGCGCTGCAAGCGCGTGATCTGATTAAAGAAGCCGAAGAGGTTTTAGGTGAATTGAAGGACACCGATCCAGAAAAGCGCCCGGTCAGTCTTAGGCTAGCCGATTTACTCTTTGATGCCGCTCTCGAGCTGGACGCCGATGCCACTTCGGGAGATGCGGAACGAGCCGAGGCGGATCAGTATCGTGACCGGGCACAAAGTCTTTATTCGGCCGCATTGCCTCACCTGTCCAGTGCGGCAAAATTGCGAGTGCAATTTCAGCTTGCGCGCCTGCACACTTTTAAAGCGGAGGTTATGGAGGCCAACAGTCTTTGGCGGCAGATTTTTGAGACCGAAGGGGATGCACGCCTCCGTCGCGAAGCGGCCTTGCATTGGGCTGAACAGCTTGAGCAAGACAATGATCCCAAGTCCATTCGGCAAGCCGCCGATTTATATGAAAAATCACTTCCGCTGGCGGATCGAGATAGTTTGCGAGCCTATATACTGTACCGTCATTCATGGGCTCGATATCGTCTTGGAGAGTCCGATCGGGCTGTGGACCTAGTCTTAAAGGGGATTCCCTTGGCCCACAAAAAAGAGCGCGAAGATTTTTTTCGCGACCTCATCCTTTTTATGTCTCGACAGAGGAGGCCGGCGGCCGAGCAAGTCGCTCTGCTCGAAAAATTGCAAAAGGATTTTGACAGAGAAAAATTGGTCGATCAGTTGATCGAGGGATATTTAAGTGTGGATCGAAAGCTCGACTATGTTTGGGCCATGCAGCACTTAAACAAGCGGTCGCCAACACTTGAGCGCACCATCGCAATGCTAGATGCCGCCCACGATGGCTTAAGTGGTGAGCAAGTGAGCTCGCACCTCGCCGAAATTCGAGGCGCCTACGATCAGGGCCTAAGATTTAAAACGCCTGAAAGCGAGACCAAGTCAAAAAATCAGCTGTTTCGCCTGGTTCATCTTTGGGATGGAAATCGTCGGGCCAAGAAGGTCGGTGCGGATGAGCTCTTCACCGATGGTGTGAACACGATGACCCTGATTTTTACGTCGGCGGATGAAACCAAGAAGTCTATCGAGGGATGGCTCGCGGCCCATGATGACCTATCTAGGCGGCGCGCTCAGGTGGATCACTGGCTGGCTTTAGCTACAAAATCATTCTACAAGCCTTTGGTTGTTCAACTGGTGCAGAACAAGATTGAATTGGCTCGACGAGCCAAGGATTGGACTGTGGTCGTGGCCGAGACCAAGCATCTTGAGGAGCTGACCGCCGCGCAAGAGCGCCCGGTTCGCTATCAGCAGGCCAAGGCTCTTTACGAGTTGAAACAATATAAAGAGGCGCTTCCGATCTTTGTTAGTTTGGCTGAAGAGGACTCGAAGGCTAAAGACGATTTACAAAAGTTAAGCCAGGATCTCGTTCTCGATATTTTAGCTATTCAGAAGGATTATCCTCGAATTCAGTTTTATACGGCAAAATGGCAGCCAACGGGTGAGCGAGGGGATGAGCTCAAGTCCATCGGTGAAAAAGCTAAGTTCGAGCAAGCGGTGGCGGAGCAGAGCGCAGCGAGTCTCACCGTATTTAAAGATTTTTGTATAGCGGAGAAGTTCAAGCCCCAATCCTGTGACAACGCCAAGTCATTGGCTTTGAAACTAAAAGAACAGGGCACCCTAATCGCCGTACTTAAAGCCGACGGACAAGACGACGAGTTGGCTAAGCAGCTTGAAGTCGCCGGACGATTTGCGGAAAGTGCGCGCGTACTCGAGAAAACATGGAGTCCACCGGATCGAATGGCGGGTTTGAAAATTGCGTTGCTCTTTGAGCTTCAGGGAGATTGGTCCGAGCGAGATCGAGTGCTCAAGACCTTGACCGACCACTGGAATAAGGATGCAGAAACTCCTGAAACGGAACAGGCTTTACTCTTTAAAACTTTGAGTGACGCCGGTCTTTTGACCGAATCCAGTTTGGAATTGCCGTGGAGTGAGGCGCGCAAGTTGAAGCTTGCGTCGCGGCTCTATGACGAAAAGTCGTCCCCAGTCGCGGAAAAGATTTTGGCCAAGACATGCGAGGTCGGCGGTCCGGGTTGGGAGCGTCTGCATCTGAAGGCCATGAAGAGCACCTTTCAAGAGCAGGCCAAGATTAACGATTTCACGGGTGCGAAGTCGAAGCGGAACTTTGAAAAGCGAGTCGCCTTGCTAAAGACTTTAGGTGAGCAGACGAATTGCTTCAAGCAAAGTGCGACACCAGAACTCGCGCGCGCGGCGACGGTCAAAGTCGCGTCTTCTTATAAGGGGTTTGCCGAACAGATTCGCTCCACTCCCGTGCCAGAAGATTTGGATGAAGAGACCTTAGCGCAAGTCAAAGGTCAGATTGAAACCATGGCCAGCCCTTTTGAAAAGCAGGGTGAGAAGTGGCAAAGCCAGGCGGATGACATCGTCGCCGCCGACATGCCCTCCGAGTGGGACTACGAAGCGGCACAAGTTCCAGCGTCACAAAAGACGGCTTTAAAATTTGATTGGCAGCCATACCTCGAGCAAATTCAAAAGACGCCGTTTGATAAAATGCAATACGCGAGTTTGAAAGATCACCTCGAAAGGGTGGGCTTTGATCGACTGGCCGCCTATGTGAATGGGCGCATGCAAGACATGGGGGTCCAATGAAGATTTTGATTTTGGCCTCACTCCTTTTTTTGCAGCTGTCGGCTGAAGCCGCTAAACCTCGAGTGAAAAAATCGAAAGAGAACACCAAGAGCCACAATTTTGACTCGCAAGTCGTTGAGGGTGAGATTTATCGGCCCGACTACAGTGTGGTTACGGGGGAAGCTCCTGGAGAAGGTTGGGGCGTTCTTCGTTTACGTGCGGATTTTGATGATCACAATGAAACCGATAAGCAGGAGAAACGACGTTGATTCGAATCACGAATGAAGACGGTCAACCGATTCGGGCCTTTCGGGAAGAGGCGGAGCAGCGGATCCTTTTGGACGACCGCTTGGGTTTCGTCAGTGCAGCCTCTGGAGAGCGGCGAACTCGCCTTAGAAAGGCGGCCGGCGCTTGGACCTCAGAGACAGTGCCGAAGTGTGAATTCAAATTGCACTTTGTGAATGGCGCCGTCGATGTGGAAGGCCTGAAAGGTGCCAAAGTCACCAAGCAGGCGGGCCGGGTCCAACTTGTCACTGATCGCGGCATTTATTTTGTTGAATCTATCCAGGAAGCACCTGCGGGGGTTTTGTCACCTGAACCCAAGGACAAGCGCGAGGCCTCTCCGCTTCTGATTCTATTGGCGCTTTTGTTTTTGGTGGGCGGAGTGATCGCTCTTTGGCCGGCGGCACCTCCCGAGGAGAAAAAGGCCGAGGAAGTGATCAGTCAGCCAGTCGTCTTAAAGCCGATGGCACCGGTTGTGCGCGCCAAATCAAAAGATCGAATTCCACCGGATCCTAAACTCAAGGCGAAGAAGGTCGTGGCCAAGCAGCTTGGGTTTTTAGGCCTCTTAGGCAAAAAGGACTTTCGAAAAGCGGTGGGGGGACTGCCCACACCGGCGGCTCAGCGAACTGCGGGAGCGGGCCCGGGCGGAACCGAAGGAAGTGGTGGGGAACTTGTGGCGGGAATGGGTAAGGGACTGCACCAAACCACAATCGGCAATACGGGAGTGGCCGGTCTGGGTGGCATCGGCACCAAGGGCGCCGGTGGTGGACTTGGTGGCTATGGTGACACCGCCTTTGGGGGAGTGGGATCGGGCACGCTTTCGGCCGTTCCTCTAGCCAATCAAGCGACCGTGGATCAAGGGTTAGATCGAAGCCAAATCCAAGCCACAATTATGCGCTATTTAAGTCAAGTTCGTGCTTGCTACGAAGAGGGCTTGAAGCGGGATCAGTCACTGATCGGCCAGGTGACGATGAATTTTGAAATCAACGGCACCGGCAACCTGAATTTTGCCCGTGTGGGGCGTTCAAGTCTGAATGATCGTCCCGTGGAATCTTGTATTTCAATGAAGATGATGAATTGGAAATTTCCCGAGCCTCGTGGTGGTGTGAACGTTAAAGTCAGCTACCCATTTATGCTCAGACCTGTGAAGTCATAAGGAGATCGTTATGAGAAAGTTCACCTGTTGGATGGCCCTGTTGATGATCGCATCGGCCTGTCAGCAAAATCCGTACAAAGGCACTCCGGAAGCACAGGACCCGGCCAATAAGCCTGAAAAGCCGGCGCCTCAGCCGGAGCCAGAACCCGAGCCGGAACCCGAGCCAGATCCCGATCCAAGTGGTTCGCTGGCTTTGGATATTGATGAAGAGATGTATTTTACTGAGGGCCAGAAGGCCGAATACATCGTTCAAGGGTCGGTTAAAACTCCGGGAAAGCCCATTATTGAATTTGTCGGTCTTCCCAACGGTGTGACTTATGATCATCAAAATTCAAAATTAGTTTGGACTCCGGATTACCAAGCGGCCAACGATCCGAGTAATCCGCTGATCACAGTTCGACGCTATCCAATCAAAGTGAAGGTGCACAGTGATGTGAACCCGGGTGAGGAAATGTCACGCTCGGCTTCATTGTTTGTGCAAGACACGCCTTTGCCTGCCGAAGTAAAATCGGGCCTTGAGCAGCGCACGGAAGAAGGACAACTTCTCACCCACACCATTGAATTTGTTGATAACGAATTTCCGACGGGCCCCTTTGAAGTCGCCTTCATTGGGCTCCCGGACGGAGCTGTGATGACTTGGCCGAATCCCAGTATTCCCAAGTTTATTCTTCGATGGACGCCTCAGCATAACTTGATTATCAATAAAGCCTTTGAGGACTTTCCCATCCATGTGGCCCTATTCAATCCGCGCGGCCGCCGCCTCGAGTTCGACTTAATCTGGCATGTGGCTAATAAACTGGCGCCACCGGTTGTGGTGGCTCCAAGAGTGGTCAATCAGGACAGTGCGATCAATTTTTCCACTTTGGCCATGGACGTGAATGGTGAAGAGTCACCCCGCTGGGCGGTTCAGCGTCTACCACCCTACGGACAGTTTTCGGTCAGCACCGATCTTTTGACGGTGAATCCGGGTGAATTGCCTCGCAGCGGAGGCATAGTCTCTTGGACCGGTATTCCTCAAGACAAATTGGGATTGGCCGTCGATGTTCAGATTCGAGCCTGTGTGAAGTCTTCCACTTGCACCTACAGCACCATTCGACTGACTCCGGGCCTTCCGCCACTGCCAACCTCTCACCAGGGAGCCAAACGATGAGGACGCTACTCGCCTTACTCTTGGTTTTTTCTTCTTCCAGCTTTGCCACACCAAAATCTTTGGAAAGGGAGCTGAAAGACCTGGATGTGAAAGAGGCCGTTCCCTCTAGTAAAATCTCGGAGCGCATCTATGCCGTGCAAGAGCGAATCACTCCCTTGCGACACCGATTTGAGATTGGCGTTTCGGCTGCCCAAAACTACACAGGTTCAAGCTTTTTAGACTCGAGCCAGTTTTCGGGCGAGCTGGGCTTTCACATTACAGATCGTTGGGCGGCCGCCTTGGCCTACAGTCACGTGGTGAATGAATTCACCAAGGGCGCACGAAATCTGGCGAACGCTTCGGGATTTCTACCCGACGTGGACTATGCTCTCTCTCGTAAAGAAGCGCGAGCTACCTACAACGCCTTTTACGGCAAGTTTCGCCTGTCGCGCACGCAAGCTCTTTCTTTTGATCAATATATAGGCTTGGGCGTCGTGCAAAATGACCTTCAATCGGGTCAAGCGATCGGGCCTGTGGCTGAAATTGGTTTTGCCTTTTGGCTTGGTAAGATGGCGGCCTTTCGACTGGGCGTAAAAGATTACTACTATAGAGAACAAAGTACTCTATCAAAGGGGAACACGCACAATGTGCACGGCTATTTGCAGACTGGTCTGCTTTTTTAGTTTGCTGGGGATCTCCACTCAAGCTCTGGCGGTGACCCGTCAGGTCTCGGTGGCCCGCAAACTCTACAAGGAAGGGCAATACCAGAAGGCCGCAGAAATTTACGCAGGGATAGACTCGGACTCGCGTGACTACCTTCGCACCCGAGAAGAATTGGCCTGGTCTTATTTGCGTGCCGGAGATTGGGCCCAGGTGCGCGGCGTGTTGGCCCATCTCAATTCAACTCTTGTGCCCTTGCGTTTTCGTCTTGAAGGCCGAGTGATGGCGGCCATGCTTCACCTGAGAGATTGCCAATACGAAGCCGTTAAATCCGAGATGGACAAATTCCAAGAGGAAATGCGGCCGTTCGTTCGAACGGTGACTCGAATGTCTCGAAAGAGCGACAATCGTGATTATTGGTTGGCGCTTCGGTCCGAAGTCGATGAGGCGCTTTTTAAAATGAAGTTTGTTCGTATGGAGCTTCGCGGTCGCCTGCTCCTTTTAAGTCGCAATCAAATTGTCGAAGGTCAGTCGACCGCTCCCTTGGTGGAGGAGTTGCCCACTCGCACCCAAACCTTTCCCATCACCGATGAACTTTGGGTGGATGAACTCTTCCGAGCGCGTGGTGAGGGCATCAGTGCCTGTGTGGATCTTCACAATCCTGACAAGAAGGTGACACGATGAGATGGCTCTGCTTATTGGCTCTGGTTTTCACGGTCAGCTGTCAGCGCGATGACAAATACTTGGAAGTCGTTCAGCCCGAGCCTCCTCCCAAAAAGCCAAGGCCAATTCAACCAAGCGAACCGTCCCGCTTTTCAAAAAATTATCTACTTCACACGACATCCTCGGAAATTTACGCGGTCGACGTGGATATTATATGGGTTGTGGACAACAGCATAAGTATGGATCCCTATCAGCAAGCTCTGATCGATAATTCATCCGCGTTCATTTCGCAGTTTGCAACTAAGTCAAAACTCCATTGGAAAATGGGCGTGCTTTCGACGGCCATTCGTGAAAGTCCCTACTTGGGGTTCAACCAGCCCGTGGACTGGCGAACTCCTGGAGCCATCAACCTGTTCAATGGCGCCATCAATCGGCTGGGTTTGAACGGCGACACGACGGAGCGCGCTTTTTCACCGATCTTGAGAGCGCTCAACTCTTATCCGAATTTCTTGCGCCCAGGGGCTTACTTAGTTCTGATCTTGGTTTCAGATGAAGAGGAACAAAGTGGCATGACCATCCCGGCCTTTCTTCAGGCTCTAGGCAACAAGCTGGGGGGAGATACGGACCGGGTCATCACCTATGGTGTTTATGGTCCGGATTCGAATCGAATTAACACGCTCTATGATGATATTGTACAGGCCACCAATGGAATCGCCTATGACATTACCTCGCCCGATTATGGAATTTTGCTTTCAAATATGGGGCAAGATTTGGTGCAAAAAATTTCGGCTGTTCATCCTGTCATCATGCTCGATCAGCAACCGAAGTCGAACACCATTGAAGTGGCTTACAAGGGGCGAAAGCTAATTCGAGGTGTCGCCTCGCATGGTGGAGAGTGGACTTATAACCCCAACTACAATTTGATTGAGATCCAAAATCCTGACATTTTGGATCCCAAAGTTTTGGATGTTGAAGTGTCCTTTGAGTTATTGGAGTCCGTAAACTGATTCGCGAGTTTTCACCTGGCAAATCGGGCAAACCGCATGTTCGACCACGGTTTGCTCAACAAAATCCGTTTTGTGCGAGAATTTGAGGTCCCCGCCACAGAGCACGCAATGTAGGTGCTCGTCCACCGATTCATCGATCCATTCGCGCGATTTCATCGAGGGCATCGGCAAATTGATGTCGAGGGTTGTGACGACTTTGGGTTTTTCATTCTTGTTTGAGGTATCCATCCTGGACTCCTTAAGAGCGTTTCACAGTCTCTATCGCCAAAAACGGGTCTCAGATTGAGACTAGTTTTACGATTACGCGACGCATAAATCCGATTGCAGATGACCACCTAGACCTAAGCTTTTAGATTGGCGCCCATGTTGGATCCCGTCTTTCGCCAATACCTCCAGGAAGTGCTGGGCGTAGCGGCGCCTCAGGAAGGCAGTTCCGCGGTGGAGTTGGCGCAGTCCCTATCCGCGCCCGAGGGCGAGCTTCGCACTAAGATCCTGCAAAGCATCGGCGTAACGGAGGAAGCCGTTCGCGATTGGCCGGAGGGCCCCTGCGGAAGTCTGGTCCTGAAGGATCGGCATTTTTTGAGTTTTGATTCCCACGCACCCATCGGCCGCCAGTCGTTAGACGGTTTGGTCCGATGGAATCTGCCCTCGCTCAAAGACATGTTGGGCGAAGGTGTCGAGGTGCAAAATCGAAAACGCCAGGCTTGGCACTGGTTACAACAACTGAAGCAGGAGCTTTCGACGGTATGAGAAAATGGGTTCTTCTTTTGTCTTTCTTTTCGATGATGGCCAGTGTGCAAGCCTCGGCCTGCCATATTGAAGTCCCGGTCACGGATGTGATTGGCCCGGCCACATTGGACCTTTTACAGCGAGTGGAAAAACGTGCGGATCAAGAAAAGTGTAGTTCCGTTTTGTTAAAGATCAATACGCCCGGGGGAAGCCTTGAAACCACACGCATGCTGGTCGAATTGATTCTGAATTCTAAACATGCGTACCTGTGTTTGGTTTCGCCTGCAGGGGGACATGCGGGCAGTGCCGGCGCCATTATTTTACAGGCTTGCCACATCAGCGGCGCTCTTAAAGGCACCAATTTGGGCGCGGCGACCCCCGTCACCATGGGTGGCGAAATGCCGGAGGATCTACGTAAGAAGATTCTCAATGACACGCGCAGTTGGTTGGAGAGTCTGACCAAGCTTCGAGGACGAAGTGAAAAATTCGGGCAGGAAATTATTTTGGAGGCCAAAGCCGTGACGGCGGAAGAGGCCCTGCGCTTAAAGGCCATCGATTTTGTCGGCACCACTCAACAGGAGTTTCTGGATTTTGCTACAGGTCGCGAAGTGAAAATGCCGGGCGACGCCAAAATGACCGTCGAGCCAGGTGCGGGTAAAGTCTTTGAGCTCGATACGCGCTACAAAGTCGTTTCGATTCTAACTGATCCTCAGTTGGCCTACATGATGTTGCTGGGAAGTTTGGCCCTCTTGTACTTTGAGATCACTCATCCTGGCACCATGATTGCGGGCGTGGTCGGCGGTTTGGGTTTGGTGATTGCTTTGGTTGCACTTCACAAACTCGACGTCGAGTGGGGTGGCTTGGCACTGATCTTTTTGGGTATCGGGATGCTGATTGCCGAAATGTTTATCCCGTCTTTTGGGGCGCTTGGAGTTGGTGGCATCGTCGCCTTTGTCTTGGGCAGTATCTTTCTGTTTGATCCGGTTAAAACGGGTGGGTACCGATTGCCACTGCAATTGATTATGCCTGTGGCCTTGCTCTTCGCTGGAATTTTTCTGGGCGTGGGTTACTTGGTCCTGCAGGGCATGAAGGTCAAACGCAAAGGGGGCTTTGAGGATTTGATGGGCGAAAAGGGAAAGATCGTCAATCTTGAGAGCACTGGGCTGGAGGGAATGGTTGAGCTTCGTGGGGAACTTTGGAAGTTCGTCTCGCAAGAGCCAGTCCATGTGGATGCACGCGTCATTGTTGAAGGACATGACGGTTTGATTTTGAAAGTGAAGCGCGAAGTCTGAAAGGAGACTGAAAATGTTAGAACTACTTGGTCCTAATCTAGTTTGGATCGTGATTGTCGTCGCCATCGTGGGATCGGCCGTCAAAATTTTGCCTGAATGGGAGAGGGGAGTTGTACTCCGCCTTGGCCGCTCGATTGGCATTCGAGGACCTGGACCGATCCTGCTGATTCCAGGTGTTGAACGCTTGGTTCGGGTGGATACGAGAACTATAACACTCGACATTCCTCCACAGGATGTGATCACGGCGGACAACATTAGTCTTAAAGTGAACGCGGTGATTTATTTTCGTGTGGTGAATCCGGAAGGCGCTGTCACTCGAGTGATGGATTATCTGTTTGCGACGTCTCAGTTGGCGCAGACCACACTGCGATCGGTGTTAGGCCAATATCAGATGGATGAAGTCTTAGCCCATCGAGATAAGATCAATCAGTCCCTGCAAGGTATCTTAGATAAATCGACAGAGCCTTGGGGCATTAAGATTTCCAATGTGGAAATTAAAAACGTCGACCTGCCCAAAGAGATGCAATCGGCTATGGCCCGCCAAGCGGAAGCCGAGCGAGAGCGCCGAGCGAAGGTGATCAGCGCCGAAGGTGAATTCCAGCGAGCGGAAAAACTGCGCGAGGCCTCTAATATTTTGGCAGGCTCACCGTCGGCTCTACAGTTGGCCTATTTACAAGCGTTGAGTGAAATTGCGGATGCCGGTACGAAGACAATTATCTTCCCCATTCCGTTGGACATCCTTGAGGCCTTCAGTTCGAAAGGTAAGGGATGAGGATTTTCGTAGTTCTTTTGGTAAGCGCCTGGATGGGGGGAGCCAGTGCGCAGGATCAAATCATTCGGATCCGGGTTGCTAAGAATTTGTCCACTTTGTCTTTGAAGGGTGTGTCGATTCGTGTTCTGGGGTCGGGCGGAGATGTGCTGTCGACCGAAGGTCTGACAAAAATGAAAATTCGCCGCAGCACGGGTGGCTGGCTCCTTAAGAAAGAGGGGGCCGACGACCTACTGGTCAATGAATCTCAGCTGACCGTTCGGGCCGCTTTTTTAGAGGTCAAAGGGCGAAGGCTTACCGATGAACTCCATTTGGTCGCGACGGATGAGAATCGATACGATTTGGTCGTGCATATGCCCATTGAGCGTTATTTGATGGGCGTCGTGCCCTCCGAGATGCCGCTCTATTGGCACGAAGAGGCACTTAAGGCGCAAACAGTGGCGGCTCGCTCTTACGCTTTGAGAACGGCAAAGGCGCGAAAGAGCTGGCACTTTGATGTGGAAACGTCGATCCGAGATCAGGTGTTTAAATTTAATGTGGAGGAAGACCTACCCAAGGCGATTCGAACTAAGTTGAAACGAGTGGTGACGCAAACAAAGGGTGAAGTCCTGCGCGATGAGCAGAGCCGGGTGGTGCGAGCCTATTATTCCGCCGACTGCGGCTGCAAATCGGAAGATCCGAAATTTGTCTGGGGAGTGGATGAAAATATGGAGTCCGTGGAGGACCCGACTTGTCGTTTGCGGCCTCAGAAAAAATGGAACTTGGCGATTGATCGCCAAGAGTTAAGATCCAGCTTGTTTCGCACTCTGGGATTGAATGACCGAGATGAACTTTCCACTATACAGATAGCCGAGAAATCTCCCTCTGGTCGCGTGAGCCGCCTTGTGGCTCTAGTAAAGGTGAAGGGTGAGTCTGTGTTGCGCTATTTTTCGGCGCAAGATTTTCGGCGCCTTGTCGGCTTTCGCAAGGTCTTGAGCACGGATTTTCAAATTCAGTGGATAGCCGATCAACTGCACATTACAGGTTATGGTCAAGGGCACGGAGTCGGTCTCTGTCAAACCGGGGCTCGCTTTATGGCTCGCCATGGAAGTTCCTACCGCGAAATCCTACGCAACTTCTACCCCAAAGCCACCATCGCTCAATAAGGTTCGGACTACTTTTTGGGCCGTCGGCGCGTTAGACGCACCGACGGCCCAAAAAGTAGTCCGAACCTAGTCGACGGTCATCCCGTGATGGGCCTTATATCCGGCAAAGCCTTCTTCACCCATATAGCGATGGCCGATGTTCTTGGGAATCTTCGTGATGTCGAGCCAAATCAACCCATCGATCGAATTGAAGTCGTCATCTTTATTAAAGGCCAAAAAGCGAACGCCCAATTCCAGATATAACTTTATGAGCTGAGGGATTTGCGCGCGGGGATTGTCCTCCACCATACGAACAAAATCCTGCAGGGCTGAGAGATCAATCGCGTTGTCGACCACGGAAGTGAGCTCTTCCGGTGATAAATCGGTCTCAAAGGTTGGCGGGTTCTTAGAGGTCACGAGTTCGGCTTTTTCATGATTGAAGTTCTTCATCAAGAAACTCACCATAAGGTGCTTAGAAGCCTCGTGAAATTCATTTGAAATGCTGACCGGACCCATAAGGTATTTATAATCTGGATTGGCGCAGACAAAGCGACCGAGGCCTGTCCAAATATAAAGCAAAGTCAGACCCCGCTGAAATTCGGGGCGTACGAAGCTTCGTCCCGCTTCCAAGGTGCCGGTGCGAAAATCCGCTTTCAATAATGGCTCGAGATTGAAGAGCGTGTTGGTGTAAACGCCATCCGGACCATACTTTGCCAAAATTTTGTCTACGCGACCGATCCGGTAGGCTCCGGTGATTTCGCTGGTCTTTTTATCCCACGCCCAAAAGTGGTCATAATACGGATCAAATCGATCGGTGTCCGAGCTAAGACCCGTCCCTTCCCCCACTGTTCGAAAGGTCGCCTCTCTGAGTCGTCCCAATTCTCGAATGACATGGGGGATCTCTTCACCACGAGCGCGATAAATCTTCATTCCCTTCATGTCTTGATCGGGATGAGAGTCGACCAACAGTTCGGCTTTTTGCTGATCTCGCAA
This sequence comes from Bdellovibrionales bacterium, assembly GCA_050250515.1. GTDB lineage: Bacteria > Bdellovibrionota > Bdellovibrionia > Bdellovibrionales > UBA1609 > JALHOQ01. The sequence goes on from JBFWON010000005.1 coordinate 33,578, forward strand.
CAAATCTTCTTTTGGCGTCGGTCCGACGATTTCTTGCATATCACGCGGATCGACCGGCCGTTGTCGGTTGGATTTCAACTTTTCTAGAATCGGAGCTAGATTCGAGTCTTTGTTTGTCATCTCTATCACTTTATCAGGGACGGTTTTTGTCAGAACCGACACTCTAGGGGGCTTGGCCACGCTTCGTCAATATCAAAAAAAGTCAATAAATATCAAGCGGTTACATTATTTTTGACCGTCGGCACAGAGGTCGCACTATCCTTAATCCAAGGGAGAGGAAAGCGCTTATGCGGAAGATATGGACTCTGGCGACCCTACTGGTGTCGTGGCAATTGACAGCCTGCTCCACCCATTGGCGGGAGAGCGGATCGGAAGTGACGGCGGCTGACATTCAATCCCTGTTCGCCGATTTGGATACGGCTCAAGCCCAATCCAACACCTCTGGAAACATGTCGGAAGTTTTGCAAATGAAGGACGATGGTGCCACGCAAGTCTACTATGCCCAGGCGCCGGTGCGAAAAGTTCGTGTCGTTAACATTCTTAGTGTGAACAGTTTGGCTTTTCTTGGGCTCAATGATGACGAGTACTCGGTCTTCATACTTCCAGCTGCCCGCGTGCTTTTGCTGGATTTGCCAACAGATTCGGGACATCAAGTCGGTCTGATTGTGGGAGTGAAAACAGACTCCGATCAATTTCGCTATACGGCCTTCAAGGGGACCGGAGGAATTTCCAGCGGAAAGTTCAGTGCCGAAGTGGACGATGGCAATGGACACAAACTGACGCTTGAAAGTTTGGATGTGGATAAGGATGAATTAGATCCTGTGATTCAGATTTCCGTTTTTCAGCATGACCAAAATGGTGACGGAGTCTACATCGGCAAATTCAATTCTTTGACCGGCTTTCTGAACTAAGACTTGCAATTCTTAAAAAACCTGTTCGAATAATGGAATGGCTCTCAAACTGTGGGTGGAATTCTTCGAAGATTTGCAACATGTACGCGGTCGCTCTCACAACACGGTGATGGCCTACCGGCGCGATTTGGAACTGTTTGAGGAATTCCAAAAAACTGGTCGTGATATTTCTTCGCTGTTCGAGTTTATGAAAGGCAAAAAGCTTTCGACTCGCACGCAGGCTCGAGTCATCAGCTCGCTTCGAACTTATTTTCGTTTTCTCGAAACCCAAGGGGAAAAGGCACCGGAACTTCGTGAGCTCAGGCCTCCACGAATCAAGCCCGGATTGCCGAAGCCACTGACGCTTCAGGAATTTGAGAGTCTCTTAGAATCATGCCGCGTCGAAGACATGCATCGATCGGCTCGAAATCGAATCACGCTTTTGCTGTTGTTTGGGCTCGGGTGCCGAGTCTCTGAGTTGGTTGGTTTGAATCTTATGGATCTGAGCCTCAGCGACTCTTGGTTGAAGGTGATCGGCAAGGGTGGCAAAGAACGTTTGGTGCCGCTAACCGAAAGTCTTTTGCAAGAGTTAAAGTCTTACATTAAGGATGTGCGCGGATTCCTGGTAAAAGACGATACCAAGTCTATTTTGATCAATGACCGTGGTCATCGGCCGTCGCGTGTGGATGTTTGGCGTTGGCTTGCTGCCTGGTCGGCTCGTGCGGGCTTTGAAGAGCCTGTCGGGCCCCATCAGTTCCGTCATGGTTGTGCCACCGCTCTGCTTGAAAGTGGTGCAGACTTGCGTACGATTCAAATGCTGCTGGGCCACTCGAGTTTGCAGACGACACAGATCTACGCTTCTGTCACTTCGCACAAAATGCGCGAAGAAGTCGATCGGCATCATCCACTATCCGGGATTCCGTCAGTCGATTGAACGGGGATCGGATAAGATCCGCCGGTCGAATCTCAATTCCAAACTAATGCACTTTTAGCTCGGCAAGAGATCTGCAATGTCACTTGCCTCATGTTGCTTAAGTCTATTTTTCGAAGAGGAGATATTTGGGAGCGGGGAGAGGTCGAAGTTCGACTTCTGCCGGGAATTCCAAATCTTCATATAGTCGGTTTGCCCGACGCCCATATTAAAGAGACCGGAATCAAGCTCAAGTCGGCGCTGAAGGCGTGTGGATTCAAGTGGCCGAAGGCTCAACAAATCATTGTGAATCTTCGCCCGACCTATTTTCGAAAGAGCAGTGCGGGTGTGGAGTTGGCGATTGCTCTCGGTTACTTGGGAGAGACCGACCAAATTAGCAAAGAAATGGTGGAGGCCTGTGCGCACACTCCGATCTATGGGGAAATCGGGCTCGATGGTCGGGTGCACTCACCACATGATCTGTCCCTAGCGCTCAGGGCGGTGCCGGATGCAGAGGTGATCACCGGGCCCGTGGGTGAGGATCTGCGCGAAGGTTCGTGGAGCGAAATGAAATCCTTGACGGACAAGGAGTTCACTCGACGAGCCCGATTTTTTGATTGGGACGGATTTTGGAAAAGACCAAAGACTTCGAAGTACGATCTACATCCGACAGCGGCACGACTGCTGTGGTTGGCCGCACACGCGCATCTCAACGTTTTGGTGGCGGGTCCCCAAGGGTCAGGCAAATCCACTTGGGCCCGCATGCTCTATGGATTGAGCGAGCCCCCAATACCAGATCAGTTCTTGGCGCGTGAGGAATGGATTTCGGATGTGGAACCCCTTCGATGGCGTCCCCTTGAGGCCCCTCATCATTCCATTACGCCTTTGGCGATGATTGGTGGGGGGTCTCCTATTCAAGCGGGGGTGGTGACTCGGGCCCACGGGGGTGTGCTTTTGATGGATGAGTTTTTGCAATTTCATCCATCGGTTCTTGAAAATTTGAGGGAGCCTTTGGAAACAGGCTCCCTCGAAATTGCCAGAAAAGGGGAGAGAAAAAGTCTTCCCGCCCAGTTTCAGTTAATTGGAACCACGAATCTATGCCCGTGTGGGAAGCTGAGTCCAAAGTATTCGGGTGGATGCGCGTTTCCGATTCTTCAGTGCCGTTCAACGCTTCGTCGCCTTTCGGGCCCTATTTTGGATCGCTTCGATATGTTGATTTTCGCGGATGGGTGGACGGAGACTCAGGATAAAATCCGGTTTGGTGAGATCGTGAAAACTTTGACCGAGACTCGCGATTTTCGTTTGCAAAGGGTTTTGAATCCCACCCAATCCGAGGCCGACCTAGAGGAGCTTCTGCGGGACGTGCAGAGAACGCCGGTCAGTCATCGGCGAACCAAGTCTATGATGCGGGTTGCCAGAGCCTTGGCCGATCGGGATTTCAGTACGGACATCCGCCGCGACCATTTGCAGCGCGCTTTGGAGCTCACGCTGGCCCCGATCGGGACGCTCGATCACCTTTTACAACTCTGAAGGCGGTTTACTTCTTGGCCAGAATCTGGTTCACTGCGGCCTTTCATTTCGCTGGTGGCATGGCCGAGTAGTTAGGCAGCGCTCTGCAAAAGCGTGCACCCCGGTGCGATTCCGGGTGCCACCTCCAAACTTCGGTAGCGAATTTCCCAAGAAAAAGTAAATCGTGAAAATCTCAACACTAATGGATTCAGTGACTTGCGAGTCTTCGATCTCTCAAACGTAACCGAAAATAACGGCAAATAACTCCAGTGATGGGCAAAGGCTGGGCAAGGAGTGGGCAAGGCCAAATCCGTAAGTGTTCAATCATACACGATTTCTAAACCCTAGAATTTTCCATTTATCTGTCTACGATGGGCAGTCCTCTATCGAGAACGCAGACTTCCAGCTTCTAAAATGGGGTTTCTGACTTCATTGGTGATCTCTCTTGGCTGGTCGCCAATTGACGCTAAAAGCCTTAAGGCGATATGTTTCAACTATTGAGGAGAAATTGATGGAAACATTGAAAGCCACTACAGCATTTTATGATGTGCAAAATATGGATCGAGCTGTGCAGTTTTACACTGAAAAACTCGGCTTTCCTTTGAAAGTTCGCTTCGGTGACAATTGGGCCGAAGTTGACGCCGGCTCTATCTCGATCGGTCTTCATCCTACAGAGGACGGGGCACCGGTTTCAACCGATGGCGGTGCGACCGTATCCTTCGCTGTTGAGGATCTTGAGAAAGTAGTAAGCCACCTAAAAGAGCGTGGGGTTGAGGTTGGCGAAATTCGGACTCCTCCCAGAGGGAAATTTGCGATGGTTAAGGATTCGGAAGGTAACTACCTTCACATGATCGAATTCGAAAAAAAGTGGAAAACCGAAAATAGCTACAGGGCTGGAGCGAAAGAGTAGGCTCCAGAAGCACTTTAATTGCCGCCACAAGGTTCTGCGAATCTTCCGCGAGTTCCAGTGGTTTTCAGGCATTGCATCTAGCTCCTGTAGAATCTATGGGTCGCGACTGGGCGTTTTTCCGTCGAAACGTGTTTTTCTCTTTAAGGCAAGTTTCCAGTAGATTTCTATTTTTACCCCGGGCCGCTCGTTCTTGATGGATGACTTTGGCGAGATAGCCTGCACCGACCTTGAGGACGACGTTGAGAATCCAGCCCACGGTGTCCTTTAGCTCGTTGGGATTTCTTGAGAAGCGGGAATGTTAGGGTCGATTTGATTTCTTGGTTCATCTGCGAACCTCCTTTGCCCGATAGGCGGAGGTGAGCGATAACCACATTTCTTGCCTTCGAACTAGCTTTACCGGTAACAGATGTGGAAAGTCTGCGTAGCAAGAGGTCGGCGGTTCATAGCCCGACCAGACTCTAAGTCAGGCGAGATTTTCACCTAGACGAAAACTCGAAACCATAATCCCTCCCATGAAATTGTCTTCATGGTAGATTCGGTAAGAACGTTCGCCTTCAGCGGCGCCCACCGCGACAAAAAGCGGAACAAAGTGATCTTCTTGAGGGTGAGAAATTCGGGCGAACGGAGCTTCTACCCATTTCAATAGCCGATTCTTTCTTTCCTCCGGCTGAGCCTTCATTGTTTCTCCCAGCCAATTATCAAACTCACGTGATGGATAAGCCGCCTCCGGCCCTATCATTTGAAGGTTGTGAAAGCTCAAGCCACTTCCGATAATCAGCACACCCTGATCTCGCAGCGGCGCGAGCGCGCGCCCGACTTGAAAGTGGGCAAGAGGGTCATAATCCGTGCGAATGGAAAGCTGCACCACCGGAATATCTGCTTTGGGATAAGCTACCGCGAGCGGAACGAAAGTTCCGTGGTCAAATCCGCGCCCTTGATCGGTGTGAGACCGAAGTCCAACTCCGTTCAGGATGGCAGCGATTTTTTCTGCCAGTTCGGGAGAACCGGGAGCGTCGTATTTAATCTGGTAAGTGTGCGCTGGAAAGCCTGAGTAATCGTAAACCATCGGAGGCTTCGGGCTGGCAGTTACCGCGAAGTCCTTTTCCTCCCAATGTCCTGAGACTACGAGAATCGCCTTGGGAGTTACCCCGAGATCTTTGGGCAGAGCGGTAATCGATGCCTCAAGCTTCGCAAATGCCTTCCGAAAGCGGCCCGTGAGATAGGGCCATGGACCGCCGCCGTGAGACAGAAAGTAGGTTGGAAGCCGCCCCGATGCCATCGTTATACCTTGATCCCCGCGACGGCATCATCGAAAGCGGTATTTTGGATACCGAGCTTTTGGCTCTGCGAACTGGTCCCGCGCGGACTGGAATGGATCAAAAGAATTCTTTGAATATAATTTCTCGCTTTCGTTGTGATTAGTTATTGATGTTTCGAGCGTTTAACTTTCGACGAGCCCAGTATGAAGCGGCCAGGATTCCCGCAAAAATAACTGGAGCCATAAACTTGTCAGGTCCATCTCCCCTTGAGACGTGGGCGGTGAAAGCTGAGATGAGCGTGATGAAAAATCCGGCGTAGGCCCATTCTTTTAGCAGAGCCGGAAAGGGCGCCAAGAGAACTACAACTCCCGCAAATTTGAACAGCGCAAGTTCGATCCTAAAATAGGACGGAAACCCAAGGTGTACAAAACTCTGTTGTGCGTCAGGACTCGTGAGGTACAGAACGGCCGAGAGGGCCATCACTGACGTGAACAAGCCCGTCGCGGCCCAGAAAGTTAACTTGATGTATTTTGAACTCATAAAGCCCTCCTCAGTTTTTTGGTTTTTTAGCGTGAGGCTGCTAGGCCAGCGAAGCCTTCAAAACCCCACGCTATGGAACCCACTCTTAATTCGTGTTATGATGCAAGTGTGGGTTCTGTACCTAATATTAGTTTGCTATTGAAACGAACGTAAGAAGGCAGAATTTTATAACTCAGTCAGGTTGGGAGTACCTATGAAAAAGCCCAAGCAAAATAAGGATTTTCCAATAGTCCTCGCTTGTCAGACCGAAGAGGCTATCGCCACCCGTGATTTTTTAAGTCGCATCGCCGACAAGTGGAGTGTTCTGATTGTCCTTGTATTGTCTCAACAGCCAAATCATCGCGCTCGATTTTCCGATCTCAAAAATGGAATTTCAGGGATTTCTCAAACGATGCTGACATCGACCCTGAGGGCACTTGAACGCGATGGGATTGTCGAACGGGAGTTATTTCCCGAGGTTCCTCCTCGGGTGGAGTATGAACTCACGAAATGCGGGTTGAGCGTTCTTGAGCCGATGAATGCGCTGGTCAACTGGGTCAACAAAAACTGGAGCACCGTGAAACGGTCGCGCGAGGCGTTCGATGTTCGAAGGAAGGGCTAATAGTTTTGCAAGGCGCTTCTGGACGAACGGGTCTCGGACGCCTATGATTTCTGGATGGAGGACCGCATGAGCATTCATCAATTCACGGCCAAAGATATTTCCGGAAGGGAGATATCCCTCGGTGCCTACAAGGGCAAATACATGTTGATCGTTAATGTCGCGAGCAAATGCGGATTTACGCCTCAGTATAAGGGACTTGAAACTATGTTCCGCGAACTAAAGAATGATCTTGTCGTCCTTGGATTTCCCTGCAATCAATTTGGCGCGCAAGAGCCTGGGGACGAAAATGAAATCAAAGACTTTTGCTCTCTCAGTTACGACATTACATTTCCGATGTTCGCGAAGGTCGATGTGAATGGTCAGAACACGCATCCGATTTACAAATTTCTCAAAGGTGAAAAGCCCGGATTATTGGGCACAGAAGCGATCAAATGGAACTTCACTAAATTCTTGGTAGACCGCGATGGAAATGTGGTTAAACGGTATGCTCCGAATGATCCGCCCGAAAAGATATCAGACGAGATAAAGTGCTTAAGATAGGCGTTCGTCTCCGAAAGCGTACGGACGCGAATGCAACGGAAGTTGGGCTTAGAGCGATATCACTCCATTCCTTTAAAGTCAGAATTTGATTGCCAGGACCGGAAGCTCGGAATGTATTACAGTGTCGCTCAAACAGCTTCCAATCAGGAGGTCGGCAAAGGAAGTCATTCGACGAAACCCTAAAACGATAATAGTATGCGAACTTTCCCAAGCGGATAACGATTGAAAAATCGAACGCAGTTCGGTGTCCAGAACACCTTCGCACTCCACTCCCTGTGCCCTTATTTTTTCAACTCCAAGATGCAGAGCTTCTGAAGCCTGACTTTCCATTGCGCGAAAGGTGTCTTCGAATATCAAGGGTGTCATCCCGACGGTCATGATGGATTCCTCGAAATTTCGATATTCATGCCATACATTGTGAAGTAGCGTAATCTTCGCGCCGCTCAACTGAGCGAATTTCAATGCTCTTGCCTCGACCGTGATGCTCGATTCACCCAAATCAGTCGCCACCAGCAAGTTTATCTTTTCGCCCCGAGGGCTCTTATCCTTCCATCTCTCTGCCGTTTTGGGGCCGAGCAAGAGAACAGGCCTCTCCGATTTGGCCATCAGATCCTCAGCAGTCGACTGATGATAGAATCTATTCACCCACGACTGCTCCCTGATTGCCAGTACGTAAGCCTCGATTTCAGATTCAGCATTGTTTTCAATGTCCAACATCTTTTCGACAAAATTCTCATGACAGACGCTAAACAGCCACCCATGGTTGACCGACATCTCGATGAGCCGATTCAAATGACGGATTGAGGTCCTTGAGTTGGTATTCGATTGACCACCACCCAAATCATTAGCACTAAAGCAAAGATGTATCTGCGCATGGCTCGCCGACGAAAGATATTTTGCCAAGTTTGCTAATGCCGTTCGGCGCACCTCGCCTTCTGCAGCTTCGTCTAACAAATCGATTCCCACTACAAATTCAGTTTTATTAGTGCCCCTCATTCTACACCTCGGTTTGATCTAGAAATAAAATTTAACTTTCATGCCCGATCCCAAATAGTAGTTTGCTTCGCGTACACTATTGTTCATGGAGGCTACAACGCCACTGTCGAGAAAAACGAGTTCATAAATGACCCTAAGACGATCTTCGAACGTCGCCATCTCAAGTCCAGCATGTAATCCGAGCCGCAAGCCTGTTTGCTCGTAGTAATTCGGCGCTGGATATTTTGCTTGATCGGAAACAAAAAAGTTATCCCGATCGGCTGCATAGAGACTAAGTATTCCAATGCGAATGGGCGCTAAAGAGAAGCTTGTAAAATTCATTCTAAAAGGCAGGTACCCGTATAAAAAATTGATTTGGACTCCGTGCCCTCCGTCGATTGAAAATTCGCCAAGTGATATTTCAAATTGGTGAGATGGGTGAGGGTCATATCCAATCCCACCAAACAAGGCGCCCTGGAAGCCGGCGCTCCCAGCAATCAACGACCAACCAGCGCTCGCTGAGATTGGGGCCAATAGAAGCACGATTAAAAAAATGTTGAGGACTTGAACTTGGCTGATTGAGAGCCTCCAATACCCTTGCGGAATACTTTGAAACCTTCCAGGTCAATCTCAAACAAGGACCAATTGTTCCCCTCTACGCGCGGACACTGGACGAGGAGGGTACCCTCCGCGTTGCTCCGAAAATCGTGATTGTGATAGTGACCATAAATCGACGAAAAAACTTTGGGATCTTTGAGCAAATTCATCAACTGGACCTGTTCATGCATTTCAAATCTCTCTACGTCATCGAGAGAAATGTGGGAGAAGATGATGACCGGTTTTGAGGACTCGGCAACGCTCTTTCGAAGCCATCCGACGTCAAAATTTATCTCGTCTTCGAGATTCGCTGAATTCCAAAAAACGAATCGGATATGTTCACTCTCAAAGTAGAAATCTGCCGGACCAAAAGCCTTTTTAAATAAAGCGCGACCTGCGCCCAGGGCGTCGTGGTTTCCGATAACGGTTAGCGTGGGATATTTTAGTTTGGAGTTTTTCTCGAGAAATTGATCATATTCGACATTGTATCCAGAGTTGGTGAAATCCCCTAAATTTACAACAAAGTCGACGTCTTTAACCTTGTTTATTTCTCCTATGACATTGTCTAGGTCCTTGTAATTTTGGTGAGAGTCGGCGAGTAGCGCAATGCGAATAAGTCCATCATTTTCTATCGGGCCAACTCTGCTTTGATTGAGAATATTTAGATTTCTTTCTGGCCTTATCAAAGTGTCCGAAAAGGGAGAATCTCGAAACGGATAACATCCCAGTTCCACAAAAATAAGGAAGAAGGGGAGGAATTTAAAAGGAGTGAATCGCATCCTGCTTAACCTTTTGTAAGTAAGCATTTACTTACTTTTAAATCATAATTGAGGCTAGATGGTAATGTCAACCGACGGGGGTTTCGTTCCTTATTTCATATATTTGGACAAAAGGCCCTCGACGGTGGCCTCAACTATCTGCTCGATCTGCTTCGCGTATAGGTCAGCTCGCACTTGCAGCGCTGTTTGCGCTACAAAGATCGCCGACAATGACTGAAGAGGAATCAACATTAATACCCCAGTTGAAAGACCGTTAGGCACTAGATGTTTTTTTCTGAGTTTTTCGATTCGTTCAATAATCCGCGAGTCTCCCTTGGTTGGCAAAATCTCCGATATTTTTCTTCTTAACTTCGAATCGGCCGTGGAGCGGCCGAGTAAAATTTGATATAGCTCCAAATTCTTTTGCATATCTCCAATCACTGACCTCACCGCTAAAATAAGCTCATCCTTTAAATTGTCTTGCGGTACGTAGGGCAGGGGCTCGCCTCGTTTCTTCTCCACGAACCGTTTTACTAATTCCAAAAGTAGGTTTTCCTTGCCACCAAAATATCTAATGATCAAAGACTCGTTGATTCCGGCTTCCGTCGAAATTTGTTTAGTAGTGGTTCCATCGAAACCATTTTGACTGAAAAGTTTTAGGGCGCTCTCCAATAGCTTTTGTTCAGTTGCGATTCGGCGTGACTGGGGGCCTTTAACGGCTGAATGTGTTTTCGACGGACGCCGCGGCATCAGCACCCCCTATTGTGACATCAATTAAATAGCAGCTTCAGCCGCCTGAGTAAAATAATATCAGCGAATGCATATAGGTAATCAAAAAGAGGCCTTGGCAGCAAGTTCCACTCCTCCCGCATCGGATATGGCCAATGATTCCTTAGATGAGTCGTTAAGCGAGCGGCCGAGAATTGCACGGCGAGCAAAAGCATAGGAATATCCCAGGGACAACTGGGCGTCGTTTGATAAGAGAATTTTCAGCCCTGTGGTGGATACTGTTGAATCCATGATCAATCTTTCGTCCGTGGACAAAACAACCCTCTCATAGGATTTAGGGCTCCAGCTGATTCTAGAGAAAAATTGCACCAGCTTACTGCTTTGAATTCCGCCTTCAGCAGATGCCCCAAAAGGAGATGCAAATAAGTTTGTGAGAAAAAGGTGAGAGCGCCAGGAAAACGAAAGGAAGGGTAGTCCTAAGACCCAAACAGAATTTCGCGAGCGCCTGAGATAGGCGACGCCGGGGATGGGAATATTGTTTAGCAACGCGCGATTGTTAGAATAGTTTATAAAATAAATCCAGGATGAAGCAGCTGTCTTGCTTTCGTAACTGAAATTCGCACTAAGTATTCCTCTGTGTCGCGAATCAAGTAACCTTACCCCCGAATGGCCGTAAGAGCCCGAAAGCGTATACATATCTCCCGATAGGGATTCTCGAGATGCAACTAACCCAAAAGCTGCGGATCCAAATTCTTCGGGAATAGATGAGCCATGAGACGGAAAATAGATCGGGTCGCTGAGCCGGAGCATCTGTCCCTTTCCCGTAAGCGCCAGCGAAATTCGTTCTGCCTTCCAAATTGGAGCGACTAAAGAGCCTTCAATTTTCTCAATGTTGGGTGAGCTTGAAAACCTTCCGTAGTCGATGCCCACTTTGAAACGATCACTGCCCTGGAGGAAGGACATGTCCTGTGCTTGAACAGAAAATTGGCAAATTACCAGAAGCAACAAGGCTAAAAACCAGATTTTTCTGCAGCATATATTGCTCGTAACCATTTGAATCCTATACGTTTTTTAATAATTTGTACCCATTTGCTACGAATTTAAATATTTATTTGAAGTCACCAAAATTACGTTTTACTTTGTGGAAGTCGTCAACAACATTTTTTAGACGTGATTCAACATGAAACGATCGAAGGCCCCAAGCCTTGCCAAATCAAAAATCCTCCACGACCTGGAATCTCAGGCGCCAGAGACAACCAAGTATCTTCTTTTGAAGGCGGCAACGAAATTATTTGCCGCCAAAGGTTATGCTGGAACTGTCCTGAAAGATATCGCGGACGAGGCGGACGTAAATATAAGCCTGATCAGCTATCACTTCGATGGCAAAGAAGGACTATACAGATCCTGTTTAGATAGGTTCGGAAAGGAGCGGCTTGAGTTGGCCGAGCGAATTCTCCGACCTGCTGAGAATTATGAGGAAATCAAGGTCAGGCTGCAAATGTTTATTGAACAAATGCTTTCATGCTTTGTCGACGAACCTGACTTGACCATGATTATTCACCGAGAATGTGAACTCGGGCTGCCGGTTGCCAAGGATATATTCGCCACTACTTTTCAAAAAGTTTTCGAATGTTTGGTCGACTTCTTTAAGTCGGCCGTAAAGCGGGGAATTCTTCGGGGTGATGTCGATCCCTTTATAGCAGCGTCCTTGTTGCTCGGAAGCTTAAATCATCTCGGGCGAATGAATTCACTCAATCAATCTTTGTTTAGCTTTTCTATAGAGGACGCCGAAACGAGAAGAAAACTTGAGAGCCAAATTCTGCCTGTCTTTTTAGAAGGATTACGGACCGGAAACGAGGGGAAAAATGTTTAAATTATTTAGTCGTAGTTCTATCGTAGTAGTTTTTTTTGGGTACTGCATAAACCTAAATGCTCAAGCAAACGGTAGCCAAATTACACTTGATGAGTATCTAAGCCAAGTTGCGGGGAAAAACGGAGCCTACAAAGGCGCTGAGATAGGGGAGGAGGCTGCTTCGCTCAGAGAAGAGGAGTGGAGCCTAATCACTTCTCCAAGCTTGTTTGGAGGTGCTCAGCGCTTTAAAGATGAGCGCGAAGTCTCATCTCCACGGTTTCAAGGCAGCGAAACCACCGTTGACACCTACTCTTTGGGCGTTAATCAACAAACTAACTTCGGACTGGCCGCGAAATTGTCTTATGTTTATAACGACACAACTATTAAAGGCGCGGATACAACTTTTTTGCCCGATCCCCATTTCCTAACGGCGGGACCTTATTTGGAGCTGACCCAGGCGCTCGGGAGAAATGGGTTCGGCGGCGAAATTCGGGCTTCGCAACGCCTTCAAGAAGCCCAAGCAAAGGCCGCTAAACATCTTTCTGGCTTTAAGCGAACTACCATCGGAGCCGAAGCCGAGTCCCTCTATTGGCGGCTGGCCTTATCGCGCGAAGCACTCGCGGCGGCTAAACAAAATAAAGAACGCGCGGACCGAATTTTGGGATGGAGCTCAAATCGAGCCAAAATGGAATTAGCCGATCGTGCGGACCTTTTGCAGGCTGAAGCCGCGCTGTTGTCTCGAACTTTAGAACTTCAAACAGCAACTGACGATGAAAAAGCTGCCTCGAGAGCATTCAATACAATGAGAGGTCTTGAGTCTGAGTTCGTCTCGGAAACTCTAAGTGGCTTTGATGAGCGAACCTTAAGTACCCTAAAGGTGCCCGAAAAAAAAGGTCTTAGAGGAGATGTCAGAGCCGCAGAACAGGAGCAGATCGCAGCTCAAGCTAATGCAGAGCTTGCACGCCAGCGTAACAAACCCGTTCTCGATGCATTTGTAAATGTCGGACTAAACGGACGCGATACGAAATCCGACGACACTGTTTCTGAATCGTTCACCGACAAACATCCCCACACCACATTTGGAGTGCGTTTCAATATTCCTCTAGACTTAGTCCAATCGAGCAAGAATCGGGAGGCGTACACTCGCGAGGCCTTAGCTGCTAAAATGAACTATCAACAAAAAGTTTTCGAAGAACAAAGACTATGGCTGGATCTCAACAAGAAGTTCAACGATGCACGTCAACGCCTCGAGCTAGCCGTCCGAATTGAGGCCGCTCAAAAGAAGAAGCTAGAATACGAACGCAACCGGCATAGCAGAGGGCGTACCACAACTTATCAAGTTATACTTTTTGAACAAGATTTTTCAGGTGCGCAGCTTGCCCGAATCCGTGCACAGACAGATGTGTTAAATGTATTTGCACAACTCAAGACTTTTGGAGGTGGCCGGTGAGCCCCGCAGATCTTTCTATTAAACGACCAGTTTTCATCACAGCCATAGTCATTATTTTACTCGCACTTGGCTACCTTTCGCTCAGACGGATGCCCGTTGATCTCTTCCCGAATATCACGTTTCCCATTGTTTCAGTCAGTACGCTTTATCCCGGTGCAGGACCTGAAGAGGTTGAGACCTTAGTGTCCAAGGTTCTTGAAGAAGAAATGAGCACTATCACTGGTATAAAGACCTTACGTTCAACAAACAGCGAAGGCTCAAGCATGGTCATTGCGGAGTTCACGCTTGAAACCGATATAAAATACGCCGAACAGCAGATTAGAGATCGGGTAAGTTCCGCAAAAAGAAAACTTCCTGACGACATCGAAGAGCCAGTGGTTCGGAGAATTGATCCAGCAGATCAACCCATTGTCATCTTGGCACTTACGGCTGATCTGCCTCCCGCAGAACTCTTCGACCTGGCGGATAAGAGCATTAAGTCAAAGATCGAACAAGTCAACCAGGTGGGACTGGTTGAAGTGATCGGGGGCCGAGAAAGGGAAATTCACGTTGAACTCGATAGAAAAAAATTGAAGTCATACGAGATTTCCGCAACTTCGGTGGTGAATCGGATTGCGGCGGCCGGACAGAATATTCCAGCCGGAAAAGTTGATGAATCAAAAACAGAAACTGTCTTTCGCACCCTAGGAGAGTTTAAAACCATAAAGGACATAAGCTCCGTAATCGTAAGCTTCCTCGGAAATGATGTTCCCGTGACCGTGGGCGATGTCGGCCGAGTGTCCGATACTGTTCAGGATGAAAAATCGCGAGCTTATGTTAACGGCGAGCGCTCCGTTTTTATGATGGTGTTTAGACAGTCTGGAGCGAACACTATTGCAGTCGCTGACGCCGTGCGAGCGCGAGTGGATAAGTTAAACTCCGAACTCAAAAACGCCAAAGTTACCCTTGTTCGCGACGGATCAAAGATGATCCGAGCTAACGTAGCCGACGTTTATGAAGCCATCATCATCGGTATCATTCTAACGATTATAGTCGTCTACTTCTTCCTCGGTAGCGGCCGCTCGACTTTTATCACCGGTTTGGCACTGCCAACTTCCTTGATCGGCGCCTTTTTTCTAATGTCGGTTGCCGGTTTTACAATCAACGTTATGTCTCTCCTGGCTCTAAGCCTTGCAGTCGGCCTCCTAATCGATGATGCGATCGTTGTACGGGAAAATATTTTTCGTCACACCGAAATGGGCAAAGATCCGATTCGAGCTGCCTCAGAGGGAACGAAAGAAGTGTTGCTGGCGGTAATTGCCACGACTCTCGCCGTGATAGCGGTATTTGCCCCTATTGGATTTTTGAGCGGTGTTGTGGGTCAATTCTTCAAAGAATTTGGACTCACAGTCTGTTTCGCCATGGCCATCAGTTTGTTTGACGCCGTAACCAACGCGCCCATGCTTTCCGCCTATTTTGCCGGTACCTCGCACGGACCTAAAGATAGTCCTGGTCTTTGGGGAAGAACCGTTGGCCGGCTTGTGGGGCAGTTTGACCGGTTCCAAACGTGGCTTGAAAATCGCTACGAGAATGTCCTCCATTGGACCCTCGCGCATCCTTTGATTGTGATTGGCTCGAGCGTTTTAATTTTTGTTTTTAGTCTTTGGACAATTAAATTTATTCCTAAAACCTTTCTCCCGGCTCAAGACATGGGAGAGTTTTCGGTGTCTCTAGATATGCCTCCCGGTACAAGCATCGGAGCCATGGCTGAGGTGGCCACTGAGGTGGACAAAACGATGCGAGCCAATGCCGAAGTTGCAGAATCGGTCATGATAGTTGGGGGCCGCACGGGCGAAGCTAATAAAGCACAGTTCTTCGTCAATATGGTTCCAGCTAGTCAGAGGAAAATTAATACCTCTGACTTCAAAGATAAAATCAGGGAGCAACTCAAGCCGTTTGCGAAAGCGCGTCCAATTGTCAAAGACATCGATATGGTCATGGGAGGGCAAAGACCGTTCAATTTGAATATCATTGGCACTGACCTCGCTGCGATTGAGGACGTTTCCAATCAAATGTTCGAAAGACTGAAGAAGCATCCTGCTCTAAAGGATGTGGATATTTCGTACCGGCCGGGGAAGCCGGAATTCCAAGTGGTGCCGGATAAGCTACGTGCCGAACGTTTAGGTGTGGCAACTTTGACCATGGGACAAGAGCTACGAACCCAGGTTGAGGGGACCAAGGCCGCTGTCTTTCGAGAGAAAGGCGAAGAATACGATATCAGGGTCAGACTTCAAGAAGATCAGCGAAATCTAAAAGCTGCCTTTGAGAGCACATTTGTTCCAAACGTCAACCAGAGCCTCGTCAGATTAAGTAGTGTAGCGAATCCAAATGAAACTACCGGTCCCGCAAATATCACTCGTCAGGATCGAGGACGTTATATCCAGATCGCCGCTGATATCGCTCCCAAGGGGCCTGGTATGGGTGCAGTAATGACGGATATTGAAAAGATATTTTCTGAAGAAATTAAACTTCAGCCGGGAATGCGGTATGCGTTTGTAGGTCAAGCTGAGAACTTTCAAGAACTTGTATCCAGCATGATTGCAGCGGCCCTCCTAGGCGTTCTTTTTATTTATCTAGTTTTAGCAAGCCTCTATGAATCGTTCGTCACTCCTTTTACCATCATGCTCGTTCTGCCGCTTGCAGCCTGTGGGGCCTTCTTCGGACTTCTCATCGGCCAAGAGTCGCTCAACATTTTTTCCATGATCGGTTGTATTATGCTACTTGGTGTGGCGACCAAAAATTCCATCTTGCTAGTGGATTACACCAATCAGCTCGTGGGCGAAGGGATGGGCCACGCGAAAGCCGTTGTTGCTGCGGGAAAAGTTCGTTTAAGACCAATATTGATGACAACATTTGCCTTAATCGCGGGAATGCTGCCAATCGCAATTGGACTAAACGAGGCATCTAAACAGAGAACCGGAATGGGTGTAGCGGTCATAGGAGGGTTGATCAGCTCAACTCTGCTGACCCTTCTCGTTGTGCCCGCTGCTTACTCTTATTTCGAACGCTTCCGAATCTGGAGTTTATCGCTCGTGTTACGAATTGTTGGAACAAAACCTAAAGACCATTCTTCTTCGAATGGGAGCAATGGGAAAGGGCATCAGGAGACATTGAATATTCAAGGGTAAACTAAGATGGCAGAGAAAACCTTTTTGCTCCCAGATGACCCTTTTGCAGGCTCGTTTTCGTTCGTCTCCGGAAGCCAACGCTCTGATTTGATTCGTTCTAAATATCGAACCAACGGGGTACGGGATCGAGTTTTTTCCAATGTGTGGTTCGGAAGGCGAGCAGAAGGCCCCCCTGGCCGCGCTCATGGCGGAGCAATCTCGGCTGTCCTTGATGAAATAATGGGAGCTTCAGTTTGGTTATCGGGTTCCACGGCCTTCACCGCTGAGCTCACGGTAAGGTTTATATCGGGAGTTCCTTTAGTGACGCCCCTCCGGGCCGAGGCCCGTGTGATCTCTGTACGAGACAAAAAGATGTGCGCTCAGGCAACACTCAAAATGAGAGATGGAACGCTCCTGGCTGAAGCTAGCGCAATTTTCATTCGTGCTCCTTTCAATCCACCTAAGCGGAGAAAGAAATGAACTCCATTTACGAATTTAGAGTCAAAAATATCCAAGGCCAAGAAATTCCACTTGCCGAATACAAAGGACGGGTTCTTCTAATCGTCAACGTTGCATCCAAGTGTGGATTTACCCCGCAATACTCGCAGCTGCAGTCTCTGTTTCGGAAATATAGGGATCAAGAATTTGTCGTCCTTGGATTTCCTTCTAATGACTTCCTTAAACAGGAACCTGGGTCAAACGCGGAGATCCTTGAATTTTGCGAAACTCAGTTTGGAGTTGAGTTTCCACTTTTCGAAAAAATTAGCGTTTCCGGGCCTCAGATTCACCCGCTGTATCAATTTCTCACATCTTTTAAGTCTCATGCTCTTAATGAGCCTGGAAGCAAGTTGCGATCAGACCTTAGGTCTCTTGGAATCAATCCTGGGCGCGCTTCCGATGTCCTTTGGAACTTCGAAAAGTTTCTTGTCGCCAGAGACGGCAAAGTGACAGGCCGGTTTGCACCTGATGTCGACCCTACAAGCCAGTTGCTGACAGATGCCATTGAAAAGGAGTTGAAGGGGGGAAGGGACTTAAAAAAGGGGAAAGTTAGCAGCCGTCTTCACTAATCACTGACGATCCAACAGATTCTCAAGAGCTAACCCGAATGCTATTCGCTCTACTCTCCGGTCGTATTCAATTAAAGAGTGTCCGTACCCATACTCGTAACTCACTACCCAACGAAGATGATTTCTCCACGGATAACTGTAGGATGCGGCGAGGCTCAAATATTGTGCACCCACTGGAGTCTGCAGTGAAAACGTATGCTTCATAAAAGACTTACGAAACTCAATCTCTCCAGTTCCTCGAAATCGAAGTAAGTGGGGATTGTCGTCGGGAGTAGTTTCTGGCAAGCGATACCAAAATGACACCCTGACTAAGAAGCTCGGTTTCACCAAGGCCAGCCTCGCCTGTAGACGATCCCAACTTCTTGAAAGAGCCTGAATTTGGCCATTGGACTCGTGAGAATAGCCGACATCGAACGCGACGGCCGTAAATCCAAAATCATTCTGCTTCAGGTCGCGTTCGAAATAACGAAAAAATACTTCTGGCATGTAATTCGTCTCGCGAAAAGGCTTGGACCAAGCCGTATTGTAAGCCTGCCACCAAGAATGATGAGTATAGGCAACCATAAAATCCCAATGAGACTCCGCGATCTTGCGCAAAACAGGAACGAGAAAACTAATTTGAAATTCAGCTTCCGTTTTTTCGTAAAAGCTTTTTCCTTCTTTATGTTCAGCCGTTTCGATCTCTTGATATAGATCCGGATGAGGCGTGGAATTGTGAGAGTAAGGGAAAAAATACGTCCCCTTGTGCGGGAAAAGAGAATATCTCGAATCGAGTAGCCTATCATATACTGCATCGGGTGGTTGCGATATTGGCGCTACCTCGGCAGGTAAAGGTAAGGCTCTCCCAATGTCTTCGCTGAAAGACGTGTATGAGTAAAAAGCCGTCGCAATGAGAGAAATAGAAATGAATATTTTCAATTTTTCTGTTTTTTGAGAGCGTACCTCAACATAATCTCCTCAGCGGTATTCACCGTCGATTCAGAAATTTCCCAAAGGTTACTTCTGGCAACTAGAGGATGAATTTGATGATAAAGTTCTGGATCGATAAACGGTACCACTCGATCCTCGAGATATTCCCGCTCTTTTTCTCCGTAAAGGCCTAAAAAAGTTTTGTCGTTAAACCAGGATTCACGATTTTTGTCTGCAATCTTCGACAAAAGCTCTGGGCTTGGACTGCGTTGCAGAAACTCAAAAAACATTCCGCTTGGGCGCCCGGAGGGGGAAAACCATTCACCGGTGAACACTTGAATGACATCGTCGCTATCATCTCGAAGAATTGGAGTTATGAAGTTAACACCTCGATCACTTGCGTGCTTGTGAAAGGCTATTAAATCCGGCGTGCGAAGCGCTATATGTTGCCAATGTGCCTCCGAACCTCGCTGACTCAAAATTGTCCGTACATGCGAAGATTGATCCCCAGGTTCGGATGGTTGAACAACGGCTATATTAACTGCATCTAATTCTGAAGCCGCCTCGGGATGGTTGCCAACTTGCATAGCGAAAGTGAGGGATTTTTCTTCGGTATCTCGGCTCCACTTCTTTCGCTTTTCATAAATCATGTGAATCGGTTCGCAACCGAAAATAGTCCGGAATATCAGATATGAGACATTATATAGGCTGGGGCTAACTAACAAAGTCATATGGTCGACTTTAAAATTCAGAAAATCAGGTCGTTTCACGGCTCCCCCTTTGCGTAGTGCGTAGGCTGAACGTTCATTGGTTCATCAAAATGAGAAACTGATTCGTTTTGACTCTGGTTTTTCGTATAGTTGACATATCAACCTTTGTGAAATATATTGGTTGATATGTTAACTAATGTCAAGTTGCTAGAACAATTTGGAAGAGTCCGGCGCTCTTTGGGGCGGGCGGCCAGCCCCTTAATTCGAGAGCTTGGTATAGGCCCCAAACAATTGGTGGCCGTGAGGTTAATCGGAAAGTTCGACGAATGTTCGATGCTCGAAATTGCCGATGGCACAAATAGCGACAAGGCTTCCGTTACGCGGATGATCACTTCTCTCGTCGACTCAGGTTGGCTTCAGCGGCGCCCTGGAAAGCTAGATCGTCGACAAACGATGATATCTCTGTCCCCGAAGGGCCGGAGGAATTTGCTCAAGATTGAACAAGTCTACGGTCGCATTGCCGACATGTTCGTAGCTTCTTTATCTAAGGAAGAGAGTCAGCAATTGTCTGTTCTCTTCACCAAAATTGAAATGGATTGCAATGCTCAATTGAACTTGATCGGCCAAGTGGCTTCGGAGATTTAATGGTGAACCATAGTGCGACTGCAGAAGATCTAGAGGGGATTAAAATTGGACCTTTAAAGTGGTGGCAGAGCAGCCGGGCGAAAAAAACGGGACTGGTTTTGTCGGCGGTTGCCATTGCAGGAATTCTTATCTGGCGATTTGCATTTTATCCTTATGTCTCTACGGACGATGCGCGGGTCGCGATGACCGTCGTTAGGGTGGCTCCATCTGGCACAGGGGGACGAGTAATTAAGGTCAATGCAACGGAAGGCCAAGGCGTTAAATCAGGCGATCTTTTGGTTGAGATTGATCATCGGATTCCGCAGGCTCGGCTCAATAGGGCAAAAGCAAAAGCGGAACTCGCTCGTCGGGAACTCGACCGGATGGAGCTTTTGGCGAAGCAGAACTCCATTACTCCACAAAACCTAGACGTGTCTCGTGCAAGTTACGAGTCCGCGGCTGCGGAGTTGCAAGAGGCAGAAGTCACCCTAGAGAACACTTCGCTTAATAGTCCGTTTGATGGAGTTGTGATTCAAAAAGTGGCTGAAGTGGGAAATATTCTCGAGCCCGGACAGACCGCCCTCTCGGTTGCCGATGTTAAGAATGCTTGGATATCCGCAAATGTTGAGGAGACTTCCGTAGGTCTGGTCAAAACCGGCCAACCAGTCACGATCGAGATCGATGAAGGCGGATCGATGCGTGGACGCGTCACCGAGATTAGGTCTGCGACAGCCGCTCAGTTTGCACTCATTCCCAGCGACAACGCCTCCGGAAATTTTACCAAAGTCGTTCAAAGGATTCCGATCAAGGTAGCACTTGAGCCAGATCAAGCGAAATCCCTAAGAGTAGGGCAGTCGGTAGTAATAAAAATTCGAGTCCACTAATGGCAAAAACAAACGCGCTCGAGAAAAATTATAAGTGGCGCGTTCTGCTGGTCGTGATGATCGGCACCATGATGGCGGCACTTGATACCAGCATCGTCAATGTCTCTATTCCAGCGATCATGGCCGACTTCGGTGCAAGTCTCGACGACATCGAATGGGTCGTCACAGGCTACATGCTTGCCTTCGCGGCTCTCATGCCCCTTACGGCCTGGTTTCGCGAACGTGTGGGTCATCGCCTGCTATATGTGGGTAGCTTGATCGTTTTCACTGTGGGATCGGTGCTATGTGGTCTAGCTTGGGATACCCCTTCGTTGGTGTTTGCGCGAGTGCTTCAAGCTATTGGAGGGGGCGCATTAACCCCCACTGGAATGGCCATGATCTCCGAGGTGTTCGAACCCCATGAGCGTGGCCGCGCGATGGGGTACTGGGGGATTGGAGTCATTCTTGGACCGGCGTTCGGTCCTACCCTCGGAGGCTATCTGACCAAAGTTTTTGGATGGCCTTCAATTTTTCTCATTAACTTGCCCATTGGCGTTTTAGGAGCCTGGTTTGCCCTAAAAGTTCTAGCCGCGGACAAGCCTCACGCGGATTCGCACCGGCCGTTTGACGGATGGGGATTTGCTTTTCTTACGGTATTTCTGATTTCATTCTTATTCGGGATTTCAAAAGGCGAGCATGAAGGCTGGACATCACCTCTAATCGTCTGGTGCGGGATATTGTCTTTTTTCAGTTTCGTCTTATTTCTTCTTATTGAATCACTTACCCCGCACAGGATTATCGACATCGAGCTCTTTAAATATCCTGTGTTCACGGTGAGTATGATTCTAACGGCTACTCGTTCCATGGCTTTGTTCGGCGGGGTGTTTTTACTTCCGGTATTTTTACAGCAGATTAAGGGCCTAGACGAAATCGAATCCGGGCTGATTCTTCTCCCTGGGTCGCTCATCATTGGATTCTTCATGCCATTGGCCGGCCGAATGAGTGAGAAGGTGGGGCCTAGGTATCTCGCGGTTGTTGGTTTGATCGCCCTTGCCATATTTATGTACCTCTATAAGGACATTAATGCCGACACAAGCAATTGGGCCATCATCTTTCCCACTCTGGTGCGGGGATTTGGTATTTCCTTTTTAATGGCTCCGCTAATGGCGACGATGATGAATGCCGTTCCCAAACACAAGGCGGGAATGGCTTCTTCAATGATGAACATCGTGCAACAGGTGGGCGGATCTTTAGGTATTGCCGTTTTGGCCACCGTGCTTAGCAATCGGGTACATCATCATTTGGGTGTGGCTGGGACGCTGATGAGTTCCGGCTCGCCAACTTTTTTGACAGGATTGAAAAATTTAACTGAGAGAGCCCATGAAGTTGGATACTCGCTCCGCCAATCTGCCGTAATTGCGAAAACTGTTTTGGCGAAAGCCGGTGCGACCCGAGCCGCGGAACATGCCTTTCAAGACTCGTTTTTGGTAGGATCACTGATCGTCGCGGCTACAATTCTACCCGCTTTTCTTTTGCCTAGTGATCCTCCCAAACATAAATCCGAAGAGCCTCTCATTATGGAGTAATTGTGACGAGAAAAATAATGATCGACCATTTTATCGCGATGCTGTCCATTGGGATACTTATTAACTTTGAGGCAAATGCCCAATCGATTTCGCTGGCAGATGCTCAAAAAATTGCTTTGGAAAATAGTCCACGAATTTTAGAGATGGCCGCAGATGTTGAAATTTCGCGCGCCAAAGTACAAAAGGCACTGGCACCCCAGCTTCCTCAAGTATTCCTATCTGGTCGACATCTTTTGGATGAAAAATTTCAGGTTATGGAAATAAATTTGGGTCCCCAGCCGACCGAATTTCCCTTGCAGCAACCGTATTCGTTGATAACACTTGGCGCGAGTCTAACGATATTCGACGGTTTTGGCACCGTTAACTCCTACCGGGCGGCCCGGTTTGAACGTTCAGCGAAGGAGTTGGAATTTGATTTCGCTAGGTTCGAAATTGAACATAAAGTTCGCATTCAGTTTTTCAAGGCACTCGGGGCTCAGGCCCTCGTAGTTGTTTCAAAGCAAAATGTCGAAGCTCTTGAAGCACATCTTGAAGATGTGAAGCATCTTATCAGAGGCGGAGTTGCAACCCGGCTTGATTTGTTAAAAGTCGAAGTTCAGTGGGAAGATGCAAAAAATGAATTGCTCGCGGCCGAGGACGACGCCGCTTTATCCATAGCCGAGCTTTCAAAATTGGTGGGACTAAACTCTTTGAGCGGCGATTTGAGAGGAGAACTTCCGACGCTTGATCCTGATTTAGCAAAAAAAATCGAAACACCTTTTCCAGAGAGATTGGACCGGCAGGCCCTCGTATCCAGGGAATCTTCCGCGCTGCTTAAAGCAAGTGCGGCGAAGGCTCTCTGGTTCCCTAAAATTCAGGTTTTTGGGCAGCAGGAATGGTACAATTTTTCAAACCCTGATTTAGGAGCAGATTCCAAATTCCGAGATGCCTACAGTGTAGGTGTAGGATTAAGTTGGAGCCTTTTTGATGGCGGAGCTTCTATGGCGGATCGCCGCGTCGCTGCGGAAGAGATAACCAAATCGCAACAAAATCTGCGGGCCCTCGATCAGTCCATTCCACTCGATGTTAATTTTTGGCGTCGTAAATTTGTGCACGTTATTGCCGTTTATAAGTCCGCCCTGAACGGCATAAAAAAATCTGAAGAGGCTCTTCGACTCGCTAAGGCTGCTGTGAGGGCTGGAACGCGCACCACGACAGATGTTCTAGATGCCGAGCATGATTTGAATATCGCCAGAGCCAAGGTCGTACATGCGCAGGTTGATGCGGTGGAATCAGTCTCGAAACTGGAGATCGCCGTAGGTAAAGACTTAAATTTAATCAAATTCTAAACCGATAAGCCCTTCGTTGCTTCGTTGTGGCTCTCTAGCCGTCCTTATAAAACCGATCCATGTTCACCGAAATTGAACGATGATTTAACTATCTTGATGAGTCTTAATAGTTGTGAACTTAGGCTGCTGAAAAATTCACAATTCGATCGAGTACGGTGGTAGTTGGGACGGTAAAGTAGACTTTCTCGCGTACCTTTGCTATTAAACACATAATATTTATGGAAAAGCTGTCGCTGCGCTCCTCAAGCTTCCTGTCTGGAGATTCCATTCCCGATTCTCTCCACAGCCTTTATTACGTTCTTGAGTTTATGCGAACCGGAATTATCGTCTGCGAAGCGCCGTCTGGCAAAGTGGTTTACCACAATCAGGAGGCGGAAAATCTCATTGGTCATTCCATCGGTGAAATCTTATCCTGTTCTGAATTCGAAAATTACGGCGGAATCCACGCAGACGGGAGTAAATATCGGGCAGACGAATACCCCAATGCCAAAGTAATTATGCACGGCGAGACCGTTATAAATCAGGATTTGCTCTATAAAGTTCCCTCAGGAAAAGTTGTTTGGTTAAGAGCGTCCGCGATACCTATTCGAGACAGCTCAGGTATAGTTCGCCTTGCGGTGTGCACCTTTCATGACATTTCAAACGAGAAAAAATTTGAGAGGGAACTTTCGGAGGTAAACAAGGAACTCAAGCGCTCCAATGATGAGTTAAGCGTATTTGCGTCCGTAGCCGCTCATGATATCAAGTCGCCTCTGAATACCATTTCAGGTTACTTGGAAATAGTTAGGTCCGAGCTTCCAGGTCATGTTTCCGATTTATGTCGGTCCCACCTCGAATCTATTTCAAAATCTGCGGATAGAGCTCGATACCTTGTGGATCAGTTGCTTGCTTTATCTAGAGCTGGGGGCGAGAAGGATATTAAATTCTCAAAAGTTGACCTGAATAAAGTTCTGACTGTTGCCAGGGAAAATTTAGCTCAAGAGATTAAGGCCTCTGATGGAGCCATTCATGCCGAGCCCCTGCCGATGGTGATGGGGGTTGAAGCTGATTTAGTTCGGCTATTTCAAAATTTAATCTGCAATAGTTTGAAATTTCGAGGCAATCAAAAGCCCACCGTCCATGTAAGCGCCTCCTCGGAAGACGGTTGGGCTAAAATACTTTATCAAGACAATGGGAATGGAATTTCCAAAGCAGATCTTCCTTTGATATTTTTGCCCTTTAAGAGAGCTGCATCCTCGTCCGGAAGCGGTTTAGGTCTCTCGATTTGCTCTAAAATTGTTGAGCGCCATGGCGGCCAGATATGCGTTCGTTCCGAGATTGGTGTGGGAACAGCCTTCGATTTCACTTTGAGAATTTTTAACGAGCTCCCTTCAGATAAGGCTGATACTTAGCCTGAGTCGATATGGTCAAAATTTTTCTCCTGCCACGCTTTAAATGCCCTAAAAGGGCCTTCAAAGAGCCGATCAAACCTGGCCTTTTATTAGATTCCGTCGTCCTTTTAGATTTGGTTTGAATGCTGAGGTAAGTGTATTGTCGCGCCCTCGTGGAATTCCGACGTTTTGAGACTTTCGGGAGTCCCTTCGTTGGGGGTCAGTGAGGGCAACCCTAACCCGAGTATGGGATTCAGGCGCCCTGGACGCTAGAGCGGTTATGCGGCCCTGACCAACCAAATTTAAGAGCAAAGTTGTCTAAATTACCCTACTTTCCTTATCACAACTAATGTATTCGTTTTGATTCTGGCCCTTATTTTGCTCCCACTTGTACCGATATGGGAAATGTGGGAATTTCCCAGTTGTTTTAACGTCCCACTGGAGGATATAATGGATAGTAAAGAGGGGCTACAAATGGGCGCACCCAAATATGCTGATGAAAAAGGTCGTCTGAATTTAGGAAGCGAATTTGCCAATCAGGAATTCATCGTCATCCATGAGAAGAACGGCGACGTTACGTTAAGACCTGCAGTCACCATTCCCGCAAACGAAGCCTGGCTTCTAAAGAACGCAAGAGCTCTAAGTCT
Source organism: Bdellovibrionales bacterium (assembly GCA_050250515.1). Classification (GTDB taxonomy): domain Bacteria; phylum Bdellovibrionota; class Bdellovibrionia; order Bdellovibrionales; family UBA1609; genus JALHOQ01. Next base: position 59,348 of record JBFWON010000005.1, read on the forward strand.
CGTCGCTCGTGGCCTTGATGAGGCGAGAGATGGCAAATTTGTTGAATCGCCCATACGCGATGAAGATGAAGAATGGCTGAGTAAGATCGAAGACTAATCCTGCATGTCCTTTACTTTGAAGTGGGTCGACACTGCATCAACGACGTACAACGATCTTCGAGACAGAGCCAAAACGGCCCAAGCTAATCGCGAAAAAAATAAAGTCGCGAAAGCAAGCCCCCAAGAGGGCCTTTTTAAACAGGTTGATAAAACTCTGAAATTTCTTAAGCAAAACCCAAGGCATCCGGGGCTCCAGACTCATGCCTACGATTCACTTGTTCATCCGTGGTCACCGGGAAAAGAAAAAGTGTTTGAAGCGTACGCCCAAAACAACACGCCCGGAGCTTACCGAGTATTTTGGTGCTACGGACCCAAAGCCAAAGAGATCACCATTATCGCAATTACGGAACATCCTTGAAGAGGTTCAAAGCCTTCAGCTAGGTATTTGACTCAAATATGCTTTGCGATTGCGGCCGCGACCTTTTCGACCGCACCATTAATGGAAACAAATTTTTCGCTGATTTGAAACCAAGCTTAGCGAAAGAATGCGGGAGAAATTTCTGTGCACCTAACAATTGGAACTGGAAACATTCTTTAATTCGCGCCGTTCATATCTTCGCGTCCTTTGTCCGTGCGACTTATGCAAACGTGCGATCTGATTTAGCCTCTTAAATTTTTCCTCCGAGAACCGCCTTCGAAGAAACTGGGCTTTTCCGACGCCTGCGTTCGGTCCCGCCTTCGCTTCGCTCAGTCATGCCCTCCGCCGCTGGCGCTTCCGGCGTCGGGCCCAATTCCTTCTACGGCGGGCGCCGGGGAGCCTTTAGGGCTTCAGCTGCGTGAAAGCCCCGAAAGGCGGGGCGCAAAACAAACGGAGGAAAAAATGAAACCTAATCTTAATCGCGCCACTGCAAGACTTTCGAAGAACGGAAAATTCATGATCGTCGAAATGAACGGTCAGAATGCAATTCTGAATGCGAATCTCGTTCGTTACCTTTTCGACATTCCGTACACTCGAAAAAACGGCACAAAAATTTCCCAAAATCAGATATTTCAGATGAAAGAAAAGGCTCAAGCTGCCTATGAGGCGAAAGTTCGCGAGTCCGCTAATTGAAAAGGCGGGGCGCGGTGTCCCGCGCCCCTTTCTTTTAGAACCCTAGCGCGTCGAGAATCGTCTTGGCTAAATAGCCAGCTCCCACTTTCAAGACGACGTTGAGAATCCATCCAACAGTATCTTTGAGTTCATCCGGATTTTGTCTAGGCTGCGGGATTTTGGGGTCGATTTGATTTTCTTGGTTCATGCGAACCTCCTTTTGCCCGGAGGCAAGGAGGTGAGCGATGAGAATTCGCTTTACGCGACCCCAGTGACCGCGTGCGAATAATGCGGATGTTCTCTTTGATCGAGTACGTATTTAAGATGTTTTGTCGTAGTCTCCCTGGCATTTTGCAATGCGTCGACTGCATACCCCTTAATACTAGTCCATCGGGCATGTTAATTTTTTGAAGGTGGCTTCGACGTCTTCTTCGATGAATGTATTAAGTCTGCCATAAGGCACTTTTCGACCAGGGGAACGTGGAAAGGCCGAAAATCGTCCACTCTATATTATAAACTAAACCGTATTAGGTTTAACGGCGGCCCAGGTATTGAAGAGGGCATGGTCCATGAAAGTGGGTCATCTTTCAGCCATCATTCTTTGCCTCACCCTGGTCGGCGTCGTTGCATGTCCGAAGAAGGGCTCGAACCAGCAGGGCGGCGCAAGCCTCCTCGATACCACTCCACCTAAGAACAACGATGGCACCCAGCACGGCGGCGGGGGCGGCGCAAGCCAAAGTACTCCGGAACTGGTGAATCAAGCTATCGACAAAGCCATTTCAATGGCGCTCGAGCCCGACTGGGGCAAAAACATTTTCGTTCAGTTCATTCAAGACGGAACTTATCCAGCTGAAAATTCCGGCGATGACGATCGCATCGAAGTAATCCTTAGCCCAAAGTTCATTTTCCCGAAGAAGGGCGATGGCCAGGCGCAAATGGAAGGCGCATATGAGAGTCCTATGCTTAAGGCTTTTGGTAAAAATAAAATCACGCGTCTTCCTATAGGTGATTGCCCTCGTCCTCCGGACGAAGAGACAGCAGACGCGTCCGTTTCAGGACTCACTCTCAATGCCGACATCTGTTTCAGCGTCGGCAACCTAACAAAACTTCCTCCCTCGATCTTACTTCGTGAAGTTCTCGCGCTCGTTTTTCATGAGGCGGCCCATATGGGAGGCGCTAAAGAACCTGACGCCAAAAAATATCAGAGAGTTTTCACTCAATACTTCGCGGCTCGGTTCGGTGACATCACAGTGGATGATTTCAACTACAAAGCGGAGATTGCGATTGGATTCGCCAATATCCGAATTAAGCGTGCACTTGAGTTGGCTAAGCAGAAGCCCGATAGCCCTGCTGTCTTTGCTGCAATGGGAGCAATCCTCGGGGCGATCAACTCAGTCCCCTACATGGATGACGCTCTTCAAATCGAATTCAAGGCTCGCCCTAAGCACCCTGAGCTTGTCGAAAATTTCTGGCATAGAATCAATCTCGTGTCCCAGCAGATTTCTGCGAGCTTCGAGCCGCCGTGGGAACTTCAAATGTACACACTGGTTCAGTACACGGGCAGAATTGCCCGGCCCGACGAGGTAGTGGCCAAAATCACTGAGCAGGCTCTAGGTATGCAATGTCTATTTGATAACTACAAGGCGCTTGAGACCGGCGCACTTCGCAAGGAATGTATGCTCAAGCCACTTACCGCCATGGATAAGTACTTTATGCTTCCGCGAAGAGTCTCGCAAAAATATTAGAATTCAAACCAATCGATGTTAAGACACATCAGCTTTTCTTCGGGCGAGGGAGCAATTCGCTCCGAAAAACTCTTCACAAATGCATGAAGCTCTTTTCTGAATATTTCTGAGTCTTTTTTTGAAACCGAGACGGGGAATGATGTGTGAATGCTCTCTGGATTGTGTTCTGAAAATGCTTCGACGGCCTTAAGCCGCCAGTTTCTTCTGTGGTTGTTCAAATAGGGACTCGGCTCGGACACGAAAGAAGATGTGACGCCTGGTAGAATGTATCCACCTTCTTGGTTGCAAATCCCGCTCGCAACCAAGAACGAGGTTATCTCAACTATTTTTGCTTTCGGTAGTTCGGAAAAGTAGTTCGAGATTGCATCAAGAGTTTGATTGCCCTTGATTGAGACAAGGCAGCTCACGGCTGCGTAATACCAATTGGAGTAAAACACTCCCTTTTCTGCCTCCGAGAGAAATTCTTTTCCGACGACATTCGATTTTAGTTTCCGCGCTTCCAGGCGGATCTTATCCATTTTGTTTTCATAAAACGCCTTTAGGTCTTTAGATTCGGCTCGCGAAAAGCCAACCATGAATATGAAATACTCGGTGGCCCTCTCGTCAAGACCAAAGAACGCAGCGACTTTGACCGCTTGATCTTGAGTGAGCTCGCGATCTTGATTGAGGATCTGGCTCACTACGATCGGGCTCGTCTTCAAATGACGGGCAAGTGCGGCCGCTCGTCCGCGCCCGTTCTTGGGGGCCGCTTTGATCGATTCCTTCAGAAAGTTCTTATAATTTGTAAATTCTGCTATCCACATATTCCTACCTATTTATCGGTACTTACGTGCCAAAGTATTACGGTTCATTAATATTTGCTGTGTCGATTAACTAACATAGTAATATCGCGGCGCGTTAAGTCCATGTATCCTCCGTTCAATTCGTCACGGAGGATGAAATGAGAAATCGAAATAAACATTCAAATAAGTTCCGCAAAGATCCAATGTTCAGGGATCTCCAAGGCTACCTTCCTTGGCTTGATACAGCTGGAAAGCCTTTGCCTCCCACCGTTCTGGCCAGCGTCTCAAGCCGGTGGAATCAGGAGACCTGGGATGCGTTTCTCGATTCGTTCGAAGAACCTGCTCACGAAAAATATGTGTCGACGAAACGCTGGGAAATGCTCACAGAAGAACTCGAGCACAGCATCTTTGATCTCTATGTCACATCACCCGACATCACCGAACATCACGTTGATTCAAGCGTTCAGATTCTGCCGCAGCTTCATCGCCAGGTAATCTTCCTGACTTACTGGAAGAACTTAAGCGTTCGCAAAGTTGCAAGCGCGCTTGGCCTCTCGAAATCGCTTGTTCAGAGGATGCTGAAAGATGCTGAGCGAACTTTGCGAGCTCTAATAGGCGGGGGGCTGGGACAGTTTGCCTCTTATGAAGGACCCAAAAAATCTAAAAAGGAGAGAAGCGATGACCAAGACATTTCTGCGTAATCTGATTTCGTGGTTCTCGAAAGTTATCTTTCCTGAGGATGCCCAGGATTGGGCGCATTTGGAATTCGGACGTTCCCTTCAGAAGAGTGATCTCGACGGGAGGCTCATGTGAAAGAATCCGTCGAACTTATCGATTCCCTCTGGGAATCAATCGACCCAGGATCACCCTTGCTCGCGGCACTCAAAGGACTACCTCCTCAGGCTCAGCGGGCCGTGTACCTAAGGTTCTGGGAGAACTCGATGATCGAGGAAATCGCAGACGAGCTTCGTCTCACTTGGGACGAGGCTGATTTCCTTCTCGATGAATCAATTTTTCGTTTACGAGAGCACCTCGCACAACTTCTTGGCCTCTCAGAAATCTCAAACGCTTGTTAAGGAGGCGTTCATGAAACAAGTGCAACCCGCGAACTATAATCGATTTGAAGTTTTTCAGAAACTCGACACGGATCGGGTCGTAGGCCAGGCGTTTAGCCGCGAAGGTGATTCGCTCATCACGCTTAAGCTCTACACCATGATTAATGAGAAATTTTACGTGTTGATCTGTCGTGGAGACACTTCGAGGTATTTGATTATGACTCGCGAAGAAAATAGAAGCTCTAAAAAAAATAAATATATTTGGCACATTGTAGGGAACGGAAAAGTTGATACGGCAAATGGTGTCGTTAAGCTTAATTTCGATCTCTTCGAGAAACCGATCTTCATGAGCCTACACCCGGATAAGCGACCGAACCTCAAAGTTGCCAATGACCAGGAGGCTTCCTAATGAAACGGATCAATCCGCATTTCGCGCTTTTGTTGCTTTGTCTTCTGCTTTGTCCGCTTTTCGCGCACGCAGGACTTGAATCAAGTCTTAACGGCATCAAGGTGAAACTGACAGGAGTCATCCTGCCAGTCCTCTCTGTGATCGGTATTGCGCTCGCCGCAATTTCCTTCTTCACCGGGAACCCGAATGCCAAACAGCATATCGCCTACGCGATCATCGGTTGTATTTTCGGATTTGGTGCACAAGCTATCGTCGACTTTATCGCACAGACGGTGCGCTAGATGGATGAAGAGGTGATGGTCACAAAAGTTCCTCGTGCACTGGAGATGAAAACCAAGCTCTTCGGATTTGAACTTCCAGACTTGCTCCTCATCTTCATGAACTTGGCCGTAACCAATTTAATTTTTGGTTCGACTGAGTTTCGATACTCCCTGGTATGGGGATCATCGATCGCGCTCGCTAGTTTTTTATTTTTCGCAAAGCGCGGCCGACCAGATGGCTATCTCCAGGACCTTATCCAATTTTGGATAAAGCCAAGCTATCGGTCAGCCGCCGCTCATGATCGAAAGTATAAACGCTTAATCGAGTAAGGAGTTTTGCTTGAAAGTAGAACACGCTTTATCCGAAGACCTTCCTTATTGGCAGTTCTTTGACTCTCCGGTCCCGCATGCCGTTCTAACAAACGGTCATTTGGTCCGTGGGGCGCAAATCTCACTCAAAGATATTGAGTGTCTCGATGACTCCGAAGTCAATGCGTTCACTATGAGCCTTCGAGGTGCCTTGAACGCGCTCGCTGAAGGTGTTCGCGTGCAGTTCCGTTTGAACGTAGATTCTGATTTCTCCGAGTTCATTGAAGCACACAGAGCTCTTAAATCGTCGAACCTCCCACGTCTCGTCGAGGCCATTGCCGACGAGCGTATTGAGGTTTTGAAGGACGCTGAGCAAAGCGGGGAGCTCTATCGTCCGAGGCTCACCATTTTTATTCAAATGCCTATGCTTCGTAAAAAAACAAAAGGGTTTCTCCGCAAGGTGCAGGAATTTGAGAAAGTTACTGAAGACACTTATCAGGAATCGCTCGATGCATTGAATGAGAACTTTGAAAGCCTCGTGTCTGCTCTTCGCAATGTTGGTCTTGAATGCGTGAACCTATCGGATGAGGCGTTCAAGCGCCAAGTGTATGAGTTCATGAACCCTAAGCGGTCTCTAGAACATCAGCCCCCTGCGGTGAAGACTCCGGAAGAAACAGAATTGCCCTCCGAGATCGTCGAGGAAAGCCCTTGGCTTTCTACGCAATCTCCACGGGGCCAATTGGTCTTTGGTGATCTACTCATTCACTCGCACTCATTTGTTCTCGATCGCTACAGTCATCGTATCATAACACTTAAAACGTTGCCCGAGATCACGGCCGCAGGCCAGCTCTCGGATTTTCTAAGGCTACCGTTTCACTACGCGTTGACGCTTTCGTTTGAGGTGCCGCCGCAAAACGCGGAAATGGCAAAACTCAATCAGCGACGTAAGATGGCGCACTCGCTTGCGACCACGCAAGGCGCGAATGCTTCTGACCTTGAGAGCGAAACGAAACTGTCTGCTACAGAAGAACTCATTCGGGAATTGCTTAATACGAACCAAAAGATTTTTGCTTCGCAGCTTGTGGTTACACTCAAAGCTCCGGTCGGGGACGAAGGTACAAAAACTCTGAACCGTCAGGTTCGGGAAGTTCTCTCTCGCTTTCGAATGCTTCATGGCGCTGAGGGCTTGGAAGAAGGTGTTGGTGCTTGGAAAGTTCAACGGAATACACTTCCGGGTGCAGTATTGTCGCTTGATCGAGCGAGAAAGATGAAAACAAACAATTTGGCGGACTTCCTGCCCGTGTACGGGCCGCGCGAAGGAGATCTCGTGCCCGCGGTTTTATTCAGAAACCGCATGGGCGGACTTGTTCGTTTCAATCCGTTCGACCAAGGCCTTCCGAATTATAATGCTCTCGTCACCGGTTCCTCTGGAGCGGGGAAGAGCTTTTTGAACAACTGTATTCTGCTGCAAGAGCTGCAACAGAATTTGCGCGTGTTCATTATCGACATCGGCGGCTCTTATAAGAAACTCACCGAAACTCTCGGCGGGCAATATCTTGAGATGAACTTATCAACCGGCTACAAGATTAATCCATTCGACATCTCAGATCCAAAAGCTGAGCCGAGCACACAGAAGCTAAAATCACTACTCGCTGCTATCGAGTGCATGGTCTCTGATGATGATGGAACTAAGCTTCCTAAGATCGAGCGTGTGCTTTTAGAAAAAGCCCTTCTCGATCTTTATGAAAAGTTTCGGAAAAAATCCCAAGTACCGACGTTGTCGGCGTTGAAAGATTTTTTGTCAGCTTCAAATGAAGTTTCGCTCAAACGCATAGCCACTATGCTTTACTCGTGGACCGGCGATCGACCCTACGGGAAATTGCTCGATGGTGAGGGGAGTCTCCGTACAGACGCTCGCGTCTGTACATTCGACTTAAAAGGGCTCTCGAGCTACCCGGACCTCCAAGGCGTTATGACCTTGATGCTAACGGAGTTCATCCTCACTCAGGTGGAACTCGATAAGAAGTCGAACAAGAGAATTATTCTGGACGAAGCGTGGGAGCTTTTGAAGTCGCCGGCCGCGGCTGCCTGCAGGGAATACGGCGCACGCGCGCT
>JBFWON010000006.1:0-64240 GCA_050250515.1 Bdellovibrionales bacterium
ACTCCGACTCCGGCCTCATCGAAATCGGGGGTCAATGCGCCGCTGATGGACAGTCGGTCAAGGTCGGCGGTCAGGTCGTCGGGCATAGCGAACGGCCCTGTCAAGGCGGCGCCTGTATGCTTTGCACGCTGCTGCCTAGTTTAGGCAACAACGCGATCGAATTGACTCAGCTCAATGCTCAAGGCCAGCAGCTCCATGCTAACTTCGATGTTTTCGAAGAGCATCCAGTTCAATCGACGATTGACCTTGAGATCACTCAAATCGAAGTCCTGAGTTCAACAAGCGGACGAATCCACATTCGCTGTCGACCCGGGTCTCAGGTTTCGGCCACCATTTATGGTGTTGAGCAATTGACCAGTGAAGACCGAAGTTGTCCGACCTCAGGTGTTCACGTGTTCAATGTCGCTTTGGTCGCGGGTCTCGCCGGAACGGGACAAAGAGTGGTTTATGTCACTCAGGTGAGTCAAGCCGGTGTGGTCAGCACGGTCTTCGCCGATGTCGACAATGTCTCCGCTGGGCACACATGTTCCATTACCTATGGTCAGGCCAATACAGACATTTGTATCACGAGTGCCGGGACGATCTCTGGCACCTGTAAAGCAGGTTCACCCGTACAGGTGTTGGTCAATGGCGAAGTGGAACATGTCGTGGGTTGTAAGGAAAACAACACCTTTACCGCCCATAATGTCGTCCTTACTAAAGATGGCTTGAATGAGGTGTCGATTGCACAAAAGACGCCCTTTAGTACGACTTGTAGTGCGAAAAAATCCATCAGCCAGTTCAGTCAGATTCCGTAATTAATAGTAGGGCGCGCGCCAAGTGCGCCCTACACCCATCTCATTTTTTTTACTAATAAAATCCGGCCTCCCCGCGTTGTACTCTAAAGGGAGGATCACATGGTGAATTCTGGTTTTGAGGTCCAAGTCACTTGGCAGGGGCGTCTCATTTCTGCACGCTTTTTTTCCGGCGTGAATAAGATCAGCGTGGGCGGCGCGAACGCGGACTTGGCTTTGCCAGTCTTCGACAAGAACACGAACTATGATCTCATGCTGCCGCTTCATCTTGAGGAGGGACAATCGGCCTCGGTCAAAGTTCGAGGGGGACTACTGGATTTAGTCATTCGGCGACTTTATCTAACAGCGAAGCCAAAGGCCGATCGAGTCTTGGACTTGAGTTCGGGCGAAACGATAGGGTTACTTTTGGCTCTCGTGATCAGTGGAGTTTTGTCACTCCTCACCAAGGTCACGCGGCCCGAACTGATGAGTGAGACCGAATCACGCGTGGAGAATCGTATCGCGCGCATTGTATTTAAGAAACCACGGCCCACAGCACCCAAAACGGTCAAAGGGCCGACGGCGAAAGACTGGCTCAAAAGACTTCAGGGCTTCACGCCCGATCCAAATTCCTCATTGATCGCAATGGCTGGCTCCAGCACGGGCCAAGGAGGACGAACCGGCGAGATTCATATCGGCGGAACCCTGCAAGGCGGTCCCAGCGGAGCGGGCGCCGCCACAGTGGGCCCCGGTAAAGGAGGAGGTCCACGCGGGCGACAGCAAGGACGAGTCGGCGGCCTTGGACCCGGTGGAATTGGAACTCGATCTTCAGGCGCGATCCAAATTCAGGAGTCTGGTGCGAGCGAAGTGCTCGGCATGGATCGCGAGGCCATTCGCCGCGTGATCCGAGAGCATCTGCGGGAGATCCGCAACTGCTACGAAGCTCGACTTCAGTCCAATCCGGAATTGCATGGAAAAGTGGTTCTCCAGTGGAACATCGTAGGCGCTGGCCAAGTGAAAAATGCGCGAGTGACTGGCAATAGCCTCGGCGACTCGGCTGTGGGTGATTGCTTAGCGCGAAGGCTGAGCACCTGGACATTCCCCTCCCCACCTCAAGATCAAATCGGACAAGTGGTCTATCCTTTTGTCTTTTCGGCGCGATAAAGGGAAAATGAGTCCATGGACCGAGACAAATCCCGCTGGGTTCAGGGGGCCATTCAACAGTTCGAAGGTCGCTTGTTGAGATACACGGGGCGATTTGTTCCCATTCATACAGCGCAAGAAATCGTACAAGAAACTTTTTTGCGCCTATGGGAACAGGACATGGCCAAAGTGAAGGACCACTTGGCCCAATGGCTTTTCACTGTTTGTCGCAATCAAGCCGTCGATCGGTGTCGGGCGGAGGGTCGCAATCTCGACGGACCCGTCGATGGTCATTCCACGGAGTCCAACAATCCAGAAACGCTCACCACACTCAATCGGGATTTGTCTCGACTCGTCTCTCGCCTTCCTCCAGCTCAACGGGAAGTTTTGCGCCTTAAGTTTGAGGAAGATCTCAGCTACAAGGAAATTAGCGCCATCACCGGTCATTCTGTTAGTTATGTGGGCGTGCTGATTCACGAAGCCATTGCCAAATTAAGGATTGATTATGAATGATCCACGACTGACCGCTTATGTTTTGGGGGAATTGCGCGGAGCCGAGCTGAAAGAGTTTGAAAACTGGCTTACGACCTCACCAGAAGCGCAACGAGAAGTGGACCGCATTCGCCACATATCCCAGCAACTGCGAGAGGAACTGGGCACGCCCCCACCCGCCCCGCGGCCTAGCTTTTGGCGCAACACCTGGTTCGCGGCTGCAACTCTGATATTGGTGGGAGGCCTGACCTGGTGGATCTTTCCACAAAGTGAGAAACCTCTTCGGCAAGATCCAAGAATGGCGATCGTACAACTGAATCCACCCACTGAAACGCGCGCTGAGCAGAGCGAATCGATCGGGCGCCGGCTAAAATTGGCCTTGCAGACCCAAGGACTGATTCTGCCCAATCAGGTATCGGCGGAAGTCACGCGCAAAGTCATTCTTGACGAACTCCCAAGTCTTAGAAGATGTCTTGAGGTGAGATCGCCCTCAGATAAAACTCCGCCGCAAGTCCAAGTGCAGTGGAGCGTCGATGAGCAAGGTTCGATTTCCAGCTCAACGGTTTTTGATCAAAGAGAGGGCTCTCCCATTGCCACTTGCTTTCAACGAAGTTTCTCCGGCAAGAAATTTCCAGCCCACTCCTCCGGTCAATACCAAGCGATTTTCGAGCTGCGCTTCGTGAAATAGCGTCCACCTTTGACATTCTCAGCGCACTCCCCTATCCCCTAAGTATGAAGCCACCCAAATACTCTTTGACGACTTGGATCCTGTTGGCCTTGGCCAGTGGCGCCTTGACTGGGCTTGCCTTGAATCAAATCTCGTTGAGCGGATGGGCCCACGAATTCTTAGTCGAAGGAATCTTTAAGGTCGGTGGCGATGCGTTTTTCGCTCTATTAAAGATGCTCGTGGTCCCCGTGGTTTTTGTCTCCCTGGTCGGTGGAGTTGGCGCCCTAGATGATGTCAAAAAAATGGGAAGAATCGGGGCCAAGACATTCGTTCTTTACCTTGCCACCACGGCCACCGCAATCACCTTGGCCATCGGAGTGGCCGGTCTCACAAATCCTGGCAAGGGTTTTGATCTACCCACGCAGGCCGAGTTTGCGGCGAAAGAATCCCCAGGCCTCGCAGCCGTACTACTTGGATTTATTCCGACCAATCCCATTCAGGCCATGGCCGAAGGGAATATGATTCAAGTGATTCTTCTGGCGCTCTTGGTTGGACTGTCCCTTTCGCTTTCAGGCCCTGCGGGTCGCCGAGTTCTGGCTCAATTCAACGACTGGAATGAAGTCATTATGAAGGTCGTGTTGATGGTTATGGTGGTGGCGCCGGTCGGGGTTTTTTGTCTGATTGCGCGGGTCTTTACCACACAAGGTTTTTCGGCCATTGCTCCGCTTTCGATTTATTTTTTCACCGTGCTGGCGACCCTCGCCCTACACTTTTCGCTTGTCTATATGGGTCTGTTGAAAGTGTTGGGGCGTTTGAACCCACTTACATTTCTTAAAAAATTTCGCCAAGTGATGGTTTTTGCGTTTAGCACATCTTCAAGCAATGCCACTCTCCCTGCCAACTTGGAGGTTACGGAAAAGCGGCTGGGAGTGAAAAACTCCGTCGCGGCCTTCACTCTACCCCTGGGTGCTACGGTGAACATGGATGGGACGGCGATCATGCAAGGTGTGGCGACCGTCTTTATTAGCCAGGCGTACAATATTGAAATCGGCCTTGGGGGATATGTGTCCGTAATACTCACAGCCACCGTGGCCTCCATCGGCACCGCGGGTGTTCCAGGCGTGGGCCTAGTCACCTTAGCCATGGTACTTAAACAAGTGGGGTTGCCCGTCGAGGGCATAGGGCTGATCATCGGTGTGGATCGCCTGCTCGATATGGCGCGCACCGTAGTCAATGTGACAGGAGATGCGGCGGTCACCTGCGTTGTGGCTCAGTCCGAAGGGCAGCTGGATAGAAAGATATTTGAATCCTAGAGAACTCGTATCAGTTTGATACGCAAAATGTCATTTTTGTTCCGCCATGTCGCCCGAAATACATGATTTACTAATTTAAAGAGTGATCCAATATACCTGCCCGGTCACCATTAGGACGCAAGTCTTAGTGGTGACCGGCACCCCACAAATCTGATAAATTCCAAAAATGATTTCTCTAATGGCCTTACTGATCCAGCTGGCATTCGCTTTTCCCTCCTCAGGTCATCGATTTGTTCTGACGGAGTCCAGCCAAATTCGATTGGATACGGCTGATAGTTGGAACTCTGAAGTCTCATCCGACTTCATCCAGTATCAACGCCCACTGGTGATGGAAGGCGTTTATTTGCAGCAACCGCAAATCTACGATCTTTCCGTGGGTAGCCTTTCGGGCCAGCAATTTCTATTTTATCAAAGATTAAAAATGGAAAAGAATCTGCTGGACGCTCTTAAATTTAAAATCGACTGGCGATGGGAGCGTGACTACGAGATGGATCGTCAGACTCTGCCGATAGAGCTGGAAGCCCGTCTAACGCCCGAATTCTCCATCGGCGCCTTTAGCGAGCTTTCCTATCACAAGGCCGAAGACGATGTCGGCGTCGCCTTTTATTGGCGGCCAACCGCCCAGTGGGAGCAACAGGCCTCCGTTGAATTCGGCGACTTTCAACGAAATGAGCGCAACGTTCAGCCCGATCGTTGGAGTCGGGCCCCCGTCGCCTATGTGCTCTCAAGCCTTCATCGACCAGGCCAAGAGTCCACACCCGATTTTGATCGGCTCGAAGTTTTTTACCAGCCCAAGACCGTTCGCTCTCAATCGGGCTCACCACAAACCACTCTCGCATTGCAATCAGTCAGCGTGGCCACTCTTCGATCGGTTGCGAGATTTTTAAGCCTTGGCGGTCGTGTCTACGCGGAAGAAGCTTATTCAGAGGATCACAGCAATAGCCTCATTCGACGGCGACAGCGTATATTGGCACAGGCCCAATCCGGATTCACCACGGGTCGGTATCGTCTCGAGCCCGGGGTGAATTACTTTTATCGGGAATCGCGCACCAACCATGAGACCGACATTCGAAGAGAACTCCTACCGTCTTTGAATTTTTATTTGCCGGATCAGACGCGATCCTGGGGTTTTCTGAAATGGCAGATCACCTACGACGTCAATTTTTATGATCAAGATTCCACCCGCTACTACGACCAGCGAAAAATCGAACATCGTTTAGGTGTGAAATCAGGATTTCAGTTTCGCCATGGGGGCGAGCTGACACTCTTGATGGGCTTCGATGTCGATCAATTCGGCACTTCAAGGACTTGGGAAGGCGGCGCCGGTCAATTTCAAGTGAGCTTTTAGTCCGCCGAAGTTCGGTTTGCGCACCATCGTGCCCGCCCTGTCACTTTTTCTTTCGAGCGCGGGTCAACCAGGTCGAGATAAAACCTTTGTACCGGGCGCGAATCGGTTTCGGCATCCGTGCATAATTACCGATCCACTTTCGACAATCCGAACTTCCGCATTGGCAGCGAAGACGCCACCACCAGCTTTTTTCGGTCATTTCGTAATCCCAGGTGATCTGCTCCCCAGGTTGAATATCCCGCATGGCCACGATATTAAAGCGCCCTTTAACACCACAGTTGGGATCGCAAGAGTGATTGATGTTTCGGGCTAAGCCCTTAGAGTCTCGCCAAGAGTGCGGACCGATTTGAATCACGTGATTGTCGATACCGGGCGGCCATTCGTCGTCTTCGTGATAGATGGGACCGTCGAAAGAGGCCACATGCTCACCTTTTTTAATCAAGCCCGTGGCAAATACAGCCCGCCCAAACTTTTTGGTCATTTTGACTTTGAGTTTACGATGATCGGAGGCACGGCCCATTCGATGCCGTTGAATTTACCACGGTGGCCAAGGCCGCTGGCAAGGGGATTTTTGGGGTGGCCTTTTGCTGACTTCTCCTTTGGCTTTTGACTAAAAGCCCTCACCTAACCGCAGCGCAGGTGACTTTTGGGGCAACGTCTTTGGTGGCAATGGGGAACGGGAGCTTTCTTCGGACACGATAGCTCACGCCCTCCATTGTTTGGTAACCCCCACCAAGAATCATCTAAAAAAGATTGACGAGAAATCTGCTTTCGCAACTGCCCTTCACCGAACGTTTGAAAACTAAACGCGAAGGATCGTGCCTTTCGAGAAAGCATAAAAGGGCAAGGTCGTCAGTGAGTGAAAAACGTCAGCCTGCCGGCATCTCTGTTCTTTAATGTTCGAACAAAAAGTTGGAAAAGTTCGACTTTTAGGACTCATGTTAGGATGAGGACGATGAAACAACAGACCTTATTTGAAATGAACAATCTTAAAAATCTCTTTATCCCGAAGAAGGGAAAGAGGAAATCGGCCAGGCCACTTTCGCGCAAACATCCGATTCATCTGGTGATGAAATCCTCGCGGCATAATCTGCGAAGAAATGAGCGAGGCCTTCATGAGCAATGGTCACGGTTGGCCAAACGTTGGGGAATCAAAACCTATCGGCTGGTGGTGGCCTCAGACCATTTGCATGTGGTCGTCAAAATTCAATCGCGTGAATGCTATCGAAAATTTATTTCGGGATTTACAGGACTGGTTTCTCGTCGATTTCAAATTCAATGGAAGACCAAGCCCGCCACCCGCCTGGTGGAATGGGGCCGCGCTTTTAAAACACTGATTAAGTACATCCAACTGAACGAATGGGAAGCCTTAGGTTACATTGAATATCAGCCAGAGAGGACTCGCAACCTGCCGGCCTGGCTAAAGCTTTAGGGATTGCACAAGGACTGGCGCCCGCAAAGTCACCTGCGCGTGCGGTTTGGTTACTATTACGGAGGAGGTGGCGGCGGTTGTTGGATCGCGCCTTCGGGTGGTGGCCCTTGCTTCGGGAGCTGACCAGCCTCTTGCCGTCGGCGAATGTCACCTAACATCGGGGCCAGATTGCGAGGCCCATCCATTTGCAAACGTTGGTGCTGTTGCTGATCTTCGGGCCTCATCATTGGACGATCTCGAACCATCCGATCCTGCGCGCCTTCGAAGCGCTGGCGCATGGTGCGGTCGCGGGGATCGCCTTGGCGGGGTGGAGGTTTCGAGAGGCCCTCGGGCACCGGCTGTTTTTCTAAGACTTTGTCGAACTCGCGCAAGTCTTCACCAGTGGCCATGACGATATCGTCTTCGGCCCACACAAAAGATCCAGTCAAGAACGTCATCAACAGAAAAAATTTCTTAAAGTTTTTCATCAGATATTCCCCGAGCTAAATTTGAGTTTAATATCCTTACTCATGATAAGGCCACTGTTTTCATCGTAAAAATGCACCACCACTTTAGAATCTCCCGCAGAAGTGCCTTTAACCACTAAGGGCAAATACTGTTTGCCCACCAAATTTTCCCATTTCAAGGTCAACGACTTCATCTCCGCCACTTCAGAAAACTTTTCCGAGGCAAAGCGAATCGGTTGGCCCTGCAGCTCAATCACAACATAAGAAATCTGCTGAGGATCGAGACTCCGCAAATCCACCTTCAACATATAGGGTTGCTCCACCGCATATTCGACCACCTGAGATTTGCGATTGAGAACCCAAAACGAGGTCGCCACGAGAAGCACCGAAGCCAAAGCACCGGCCCAAAAAGCTCTCCAGCCAAAGGTCGCACCGAGTTTTGGCTCAGCCGCCAAGGCCTTGGCCGTGATTCGAGCCGCCAAGAACGGCGACGGGCTTAGGCGAGCCTCTTGGAGGCTTTTAAGAGCCTTCGATGCCCCCACATTCGCATCCAAACTGTCTTTGCCATTCTCATACTGAGACACTTGGTCTATCCCTTCGCTTCGTTAAACTATAGACGAGCGAAGTGAGGACTTTGTTCCAATAAATTTTTTTGAAAATTCAGCCCGCGCTCGATGCAGGCGGGATTTGACTGTCCCAATATTGAGATCCAAGATTTCGGCCACCTCCTGGTAGGAGTGCCCTTGGATTTCAATTAGGATCAAAATCTCGCGATCGCCGGAGTCAAGCTTCTTAAGCGTTTGGACCGCATCCATCGACTCTTCCGAAATTTTTTGATCGTGGGCCAACCACTTCTCATCCTCGGGATCCATAACCAAGGTGCGGCTCTGCTCAGCCGACTTCTGAAAGTCCAAAAGCAGATTTCGGGCGATTCGCTTCAGCCAGGCCATCGCCCGGTCGGCCTCTTTGAGCTGATGAATCTGAGCCAGCGCCTTTAACAGAGCGTCGTGACATAGATCCTCGGCCAACTGACGATTCGAGCAAAGGTAGTAACAAAATTCAAAAAGCTTTTGATGAGTCAGGTCGACAAACTGACGTGTGATCTCTGGATCTTTCTTCTTCAATCCTTCAACTAAAGAGGCCCAGTTTACGTTCGTCATATAATGACTCTAAATAGAAAGAGGGGTGAAAACACCCCTCTTTGCGTCGAAAACTAGTATTACGTTACGTCTTAGTGGCCGCCGGGCGCCGGAGGACGTTGTTGGCCACCTTGTGGGGGACCTTGGCGTGCGCCACCTTGAGGACCACCTTGCTGAGCACCAGGGCCATTGTGCTGACCAGGCATGTTCATCTGTTGATGCTCGGGACCACGCGGGCCTTTTTCGAAATTGCCGCGGGCATTGCGATTTTCGCGACGGTTGTCGCCTTTCGCCATTCGACGATCGCTGGGATTTCGAGCCATTTCACCAGCACGACCCATGCGAGGAACATCGAAGCCCATTTGTTGAAAACGCTCTGGCTGCTGCGGAAGCATTGCGAATTTGCCCTGCTTAGCCATTTCCTTCATGACAGTCTCGCGACCTTTGGGCGTATTCAACTTGACCTTTTTATCAGAGGCCAATTTCTTGAACTCAGTCTCTTGATGCTGTTCGAACTTCTGCTTACCCTCTGGCGTTTCAATATTGAAACCCATTTTCTGGGCGGCATCTTTTCGCTCAGTATACATCTTCTCGGCGAACTCTTGCTGACCCTTCGGCGTCGTTACGTCAATTCCTAACTCTGCCGCTTTCTCAGCCATCAAAGGTTGAGCCTCTATCGGAAGCATCTTCAGATCGATCGGATGCGGTTGAAATTTCCAACCGTGTCGCTCGTACCCCTGACGATCCATCGGCACGACGGCCAAATCGCCACGCTTCATTAATTCCTGAACTGCACCTTCACGGCCTGGACCTTCTGCTAGATTAAAGCCTTTTTCTTTAGCGACTTTCTCTAGCTCTTGATCCATGTGCTTGTTCCAGCTCTCTTGACCTTTCGCTGTCTTTAGGTCAAAGCCCAGTTTGCGCGCTCGTTCTTCGCGCTGTTTTCGCATGTGGTCACCGAATTTTCGTCGACCTTGCGGCGTTTGGAGATCAAAACCCAACTGCTGGGCTTGGCCTTCCACCACTTGTTCAACTTCAACGGGAACCTCGGTCAGATCCACTTCAGGCGTCTCAGCCGCGTATGCGGACATAGAGAGCGCCAAACCCATCACCATAATGGATGGTTTTGTCATAATACCTCCTCTGCCTTTCGAATCTCTCCGATCGGCTAGCAACGTTCCGTGTTTAACGGCTTTCGCCGTGTTTTTTTCTAAGACGAATGGATAGCTCCATTTGTTCCACTTAAGTTGACTATCACGAAAATTTTTTGCGTAATCATATAAATAATAGTCAGAATAAAAATCTCAACATAGGGCGGGTTGGTTTTGAGACAAACGTACCAAGTTGTAACCATCTGTGTCTTTCTTCTTTTGAGTCAGCTCGGTGTCGCGCAAGAAACTTCCAATATGAGCCCCGACTATTGGAAAGCACAAATTCAATCGAATCCGAACAATGCGGTGAATTTTTTAAATCTCGGAGTTGCGTATCATAAGCAACGAGATTTCAAGAAGGCACTCAAAGCCTACAAGAAAGTCATTTCGCTCAAAAGTTCGTTGGCCCCCGTCGCCAATTATTATGGTGCGCAAATTTTTAAAGACATGGGCAAAGTCGCCAAGGCTAAATCCGTCATGGAACGCGTGAACATCCAGGATCTACCTGAAAATTTGCGCAAGCGAGTGTTACTCTTTAAGAACAGTCTCTACGTTGAGCAGACAGAGGAAGAAACTGAAGCCACCGCCGCCGAGGGCCCTGCTGAGACCGAGCAAAAAGAAAAACGCTACTCCGCCTATTTCGAAGCCTCCTACGGAACCAACGACAATCCCTCGTACTCGACCGCCAAAACTTATGACGGCCAGCTTAAGCTTTTGGCCTCTCTGTCTTATCAGCTATGGGTTGGGGATGAGTACGAGCTCAAGGGTGCTTATTCCTACACAGATACTAAATACGGAAAAACGAGTAGCTCCGATTACTCTTATCACGATGTCACGCTCCCCTTCGCTTACTACATCGACACAACTCGGATTCGCCTTGTACCCGAATACTTAGCAACCAATTACGCCGGTGTTCCCTTTTCTTCGTCAACGGGCTCGGCCGCGGACGTCGCCGCTCGTTGGGAGCAGTTCTATCTGACCTTTTATGTGCAGTACCTCATACTTGGCGTCGAGGATTCATCGACCTATAGCTACTTAAAAGGGGCCTCGACCAAGTACAAGTTATCTCTAAGAACGCAATGGAGCCAATCGCAAGTCACTGCCACCATGGGCTACAACGACTATGACTACGACGACACCTCCAGCTACACCTCAAGCTACAAAGCCCCAGTGGTGAGCCTCACTTACGGATGGTACTACGGCGACTGGGACATCACAGCCTATGGCTCCTACGAGTCGCGCACGTACAACAAAGATTCAAGCAATGCGACCCGAAAAGACGAACTCACCACATTCAGTCTGCAGCCCGGTTATTCGTTTTCTCGATATGTTCGTGGGTTTTTGGACGCCGCCTTTACGGCTGATACGTCCAATTCTTCAGGCTATGGTTATGAACAGACCACTCTGACTGCCGGTCTCTCCGCCAGCTTCTAGGCCTTGCGCGTTTTCAAAGGGATTTCGAGATGTTCGAGGTCCTGGCGAGCCCGAACATGAGCAAATTTCACACGCGCCTGCAGAGTTTGTCCGCGAACTTCTGAGCTCATTTGACCAGAAAAGAGTTCGTCATAATACTCTTGCGCGGCCCCAACTAGATCCAGCATATGGCGCCGGAACACAGTTCCACTGTGAACTTTGTTCGAAGCCGTTTTCAACTGATTGCCGATCTCTTCAAGCTCTGGCGAAATTCTCTTTCTCCAGTTGTGTTTGACTTCATTGGAATAAGCCTTTTGAGTGGCCTCTCCACCGGCCATTTTTTCTAGACGCTCAAGAGTCTCCTCGAGTTGCCCGTAACACTTAATTAGCTGATGGGGCGGAGCCGGCGCTTTGGCTTTTTTGAGCGAAATCTCCATGGGCAAGCGAGATCGGCTTTGCGGCTTCATTGAAGCGGCCCGCGCGACACATACACCCGCCACGAACAGACTCCATACGGCCAAGGCCCGATGAGATAAGTTAAATAAACTCAATACAGCTAGGGCCGAAGTGAGAGCTCCAGCCGCCAGCCATATCCACGATTTTTGGAATATACTCTTTTTATTTGGGGTCATACCGAAGCACACTCAAGTGCAAGCGCTTGGCCATGGCGCCTACAAACTCAGCTTCACCTGAGTGATCAGAAAGTTTCGCAACGTTTAAAAATTACACGTCTCAATTTGAGATAGGGCCTTCGCCGGCGCATTTAGCGTCGGCGAAAGATCAAAGTGAACAAGCTGCCCAGGGCCATCCCAAACAAAACCGCCATGCCGACACCGGCTTTAGGATGATTTTCGACATAGCGCTCGCCTGTGTGCATGTAACTGGCCGCTTGCGAGGCCAACTCTGACGCCGCTTTGCCAAAGCGTCGCGTGGGCTCCTCAGACTCCTGAACAGCGCTTCCATTTTTTTCCATTAGTGCTTCTCCTTACTGCCTTTGTCCTGATCACTGCCCTTGTTACCGAACCGGGTCCAAATTTTTTCCAGCCGATCTTTAAATTGGTTTTCGGACTGGCCGTATTTTTCGCGAATCAGACCCGACACTTTGCTGAAATCGTCTTTTGCGTTTTCTAAATCATCTTCGTCAAGGCGATTCCATGCGCGACGAATTTCACCTTTGACCTCATTCCAATGACCATGCGTAGATTTTTGATCCATATGCACTCCTTTTTGAAAAGGAAAGCACCGCAATTCCCGTGCCCTCGTCTGATGAGAATGACAGCCCATCTGAGACAAACAGCCCATTGCGTTGGTGGAAAAATTGTACATCGAACGCCGCGCCCGTCGAAATTAGCCACGTCTCTCATATCTGAAACGCGGTGGTCATTGAGTCTTGCGACCAAGGTGCGCTATGGTGCCCTCAAGATCTGTAACCCGCTTGAGGAGGAAAACTCTATGATGAAATTTAACCTTCCACCCTTGCCGTTTGAACCATCCTCCATGACTGAACTCTTCAGCCAAAAGCAACTGGAAGTTCACTATCATACTCATCACATGGGCTATATTAAGAAAGTGAACGACTTTCTCGAAAAGAATCGGCCCGAATCGTTTACGCTTTGGGATGTGATCCAAAACCCCAAGGGGCACTCGGAAATCTTCAATGCGGGGGCACAAGCGTGGAATCACACGATGCTCTGGGCCTCACTGACACCGACAAGCACCAAACCTTCAAGTGACTTCCAAGCCCTTTTGGCAAAATCCTCATTTAAAACTATGGAGGGTCTCAAGCAGGCGTTCATCGATAAAGGTGCAGGACACTTTGCCTCGGGCTGGGTTTGGATCACCAGAGGCCCTGAGGGGCATCTAGACGTGATCAGCACGCCAAATGCGGAGACTCCCGTCCCCGTTCAGCACACGCCTTTGATAATGACAGATGTCTGGGAGCACGCCTACTACTTGGATTATCAGGCGGATCGCAAACGTTACTTGGACCACTGCTGGTCCAAATTGAATTGGAATCTGGCCAACGAAATTTTGCGCGACCCAAGCCAGCTAAAAAAGCTAGAGACCTCGATGCACTAATCGAAAAGTCGGCGACGAAGCTCTTCTGCGTAAGTCGCCACCAGTTCGGCGTAGTCACTCTCTTCGTTCACGATCAAGCGGGCATGAAGCTTAGTCGGTTCGACAAAACGGTCGTGCATGGGTTTGACTTGATTGGCGAACTGGGTGCGGACTCCCTCCGGGGTTCGTCCGCGCTCCTTGACATCCCTATGCATCCGCCGTGTGAATCGAACATCCTCCGGTGTATCAAAGAACAACCGATCATCAAAAAGACTTCTTAGTCGAGGTGGATGAAAAATAAGAATTCCATCCACCAAGATGACCCCAGAGGGTGTCATTCGGTCCGTTTCCTTCGATCTGGTGTGGGTGACAAAATCATAGCGTGGCACTGCAATCGGTTCCCCCCGCTTCAGTGTTGCTAAATTCTCAGCAAGCAAATCGAAATCTAACGAATCGGGATGATCAAAATTAACTGAACCACCGTCATAATCGAAGCGGCCTGACTGATCCTTATAGTAAGAGTCCTGATAGAGAATTTGGCAAACCTCAGATCCCAACTGCGTCTGAAGGTCTTGCGCGAAATGAGTTTTACCCGATCCGCTACCGCCCGCGACCCCAATCAGCCAAACCGACTTACTTGGTTTGATAGAGCCGGTCACCCGCATCCCCCAATCCTGGAACTAGGTAGCCATGCTCATTGACCGTCTTTTCTACATTCAATGTAAATAAATGCACATCCGGATGATATTCATGAATGCGCTGGACGGCGGTCTCACTCATCAAAATGGTGAGAAAGCGAATTTCGCCCACCTGATGACTTTTGAGCCGATCGATCGCAGCCAGAGCCGTGTCGGCCGTTGCCACCAAGGGATCACACACGATCACCGTCTTTCCCTGCACATTCGAGGGCATTTTGAAATAATACTCCACTGTACTGTGGATAAATTTATCTCGATAAATTCCAATGAAACCCGCCGAGGCGAAAGGAATCATGGACAAAACCGCATCCAGCATCCCGTTTCCAGCCCGCATGATCGACACCACGACGGGCGCATTAACAATGCGACTGACTTCGGTGCGCGCGATCGGTGTCTCAATTTCTACCTTTTGGACCTCCGGCCCGGAGCGCATCACTTCGTGAGCCAAAATTCGGCTGATTTCTTTCACAAGTTCTCGAAACTCGGAGCTGGACGTATTTTTGTCCCGCAAATAGCCGAGCTTGTGCTGCAAAAGGGGATGATCGAGTACGGTCAATTTTGGATTCATTTCATACCTCTTAAAAAACAGTGCCATCACTCGCGATTTGAAATGGAGGACCACCTCCAGGTCTCGCTTTTTCAGCGAGCCTTCGCCCGGCCCACCAGGTTCCGCCTTCCAAAACTCGTGGAAGGGCGAGGCCAAGCTCGCGGCCGATCAAATCTAAAAGAGCCACGGTTAAACCCCGCCACTCCAAAATCAGCTCAGAGTCCACCGGCCAAACCTGAGTCGCCATTGAAGGGTTTTTCAGCGTGATCAAGCCGGAATCCAACATCAAACCGCCATTTCGGTATTCAGCAAGTCCCGTTAATCCTTCGGTCTCGACAACCTCAATTCCCGCGAACTCGAAAGATTCAAGCAAGGAGTAAGTTAACCACTGCGACAGCTTGTGAAACGGCAAAAGCGCCTCAAACTCAGACGAACTTCCAAACGGCGGGAAGTTCCAGACATCGCCCAGTCCTTGCCCGTTCGATTTCAAACGACCGGGCCAAATCCCTCCAAGCGACTGAAGAACGACCTTCAATAAGTCTTCAGCTTTTACCCGAAGTCCGAATTCTCTTTTCACAAAGTCGATCCATCCGCTGGGTCTTCCATTTGGAAAATAGGTTTGATTCTCAAGTGCTCGACCCAAGGAGTTCAGCAGCTGAACGCGCCCTTCGACGCCGGCCAATGGATTTGTCGAAGACACCTGAAATCCCCGCTCCAAAATTTCCTTCGAAAACTTCACAAGCGCGCTCCGATCTGCGCGCAAGCTTCTGCCGTCCGACGACATCTTCCCACTAAGAAAGAGATCCAAACTGGCCACCGCCAAACCCTCGGACCTTGCCCAGCGCTTTCCCGTGGAGGATTCATGGTACTGCCAACCCGGCCCCGACCCCCCATCTAACAAGACAGATGTGACCACCAGATCAATTAGAGCATAGGGCCACTCATTCGGCTCACTTAAGCTTTCCCGCAATCGGGCCAAGCGATCCACTCCTCCGACTTGAAAATGGCGAAGCCGCGAGTGATAGGGAACTTCTAAGGTTGGATAGTTATCGCGCGTCACCTGCATGACAAAATTTGAGACCGAAGAAAGCTTTTGCGCTTGAAACTCAAACAAACCCTGGCCCGCCTTGCATCTTTCCAGCACTAGGTGTGATCTTTCTCGCACCGCAGCCGCGGACAAAATTTTGCCCAACTGCTCGGGCGAGAGCTTCACTTCACTCTTCAATGCGTCGACCCTTCACTTTCTCTAAAGAGTCCTTGGATGGTGTCGGCTGCTTGGAGAAGTAGCCGGCCGCTCGCTTGGCCTCGATTTCCACCTGCGCATCTTTTGGGACCAGCTCATCCGGAATGGAAATGCGATTGCCGACCTCGATGCCGCTGTTGACGATGGCATCGTACTTCATGTTGCTCATGGAATGCAGATTGTGAATTTTCTCAATACCAAAAAAGTGCAAACAATCGGGCATAAATTCTTGAAATCGAGCGTCCTCGGTCCCCGCCACACACTCGGTTCGATGAAAATAAGTGGCCGCCGTGTCACCCCCCGCTTGGCGCTTGCGAGCATTGTAGACCAAAAATTTGGTCACTTCGCCCAAAGCGCGACCCTCTTTACGAAAGTAAGCGATCAGACCTACCCCACCCCGCTGAGCGGTGCGGGCCGCGTCCTCCATTCCATACATCAAGTAAGGGCGGCAGGTGCAAATATCGGATCCAAACACATCGGAGCCATTGCATTCATCATGCACTCGACAGGTGAGCTCCACGTTTTTCTGGCTCAAATCCTTTGGCTCTCCAAAAATGTAGACGGTGGTACCACCAATTGGGGGTAACCAGACTTTCAAGTCAGGCCGAGTGATAAATTCAGGGTACATGCCCCCCGTTTCCTGAAACAAAATGCGGCGCAGATCGCCTTCTTCCACGTTCAATCGAGCCGCGATTCCTGGGAGATACCAAACGGGTTCAATGGCGACTTTCGTAACCCGCACATCCCGGTTGGACAGCACCACGCGACCGTCCACCGTCAGACGACCTTTCTCAATCGCTTCGGCTAACTCTGGCACCTGCAAATGAGCTTGGGTAACGGCAATGGTGGGCCGGATGTCATAACCTTTTTGGTAAAGCGGAGCGAAGTGAAGCTGCGGATCAAGCCCCCAAGGATCGAGAGAGACGATTTTTTCAGGATTCCACCACTGCGCGTAGGGACCGATCTGGACCGGACTTTGCGTATTATTCAAGTCCGGCTTGTGCGCTTGGGGAAATTTTCCGCTAGCAATGGAGAGGGCTCGATAGACTGTGTAACTTCCACTGTGCGCACCAATGGCATTGCGCGTTTTTGAGTTGGTGAAAGAGGCCACGACAGGTCCGCGTTCGAGTGGATTTTTAGCGCCCCAACTGACATTGATGGTTTCTTTAAATTTTAGATTCGTGTGCGTGGCCAAAATAATGTGATTGGCCTTCGGGTCGGCTGCCGGCATATCTACCCCATCCAGGTTGAGTCCGTTTGTGATTCCCATTTGACTGTTATTTTTTTTAGATCGGTCCAAAAATCCAAAGACGAGTGGCCCGTAATGTCCCCATGTCCAAATTTCGAATTTTGCACGCCACCAAAGGAGTACGGTTCACGGGGGACCGGAACTCCGACATTGACTCCGATCATACCCGCTCGAGCCTGGGAGGCCACACGTTCCGCCAAAGCCCCATTCGCCGTGAATACGCTACAGGCGTTGCCATACTCACTGGTCGCCTGAATCGATAGGGCTTCGTCCAAAGTTTGACAGCGAACGATGCTCAAAACTGGACCAAAAAGTTCTTCGACGGCAGCCTCGCTCCCGGGCTTTACATTATCCAAAATGGTCGGGCCCAACCAATTTCCACCTTCAGCTCCAGCCGGTGGAGTGACGGACCGCCCGTCCAACAGGATTTTGGCACCGGCTTTTACGGCACGGTCAATGGCACCGAGCAAAAACTTTTTTTGCTCGGGGGAAATGATCGCACCCATGTCTTGGCCCAATCGAAGGCTTCGAGCCCGCTCTACGATTTTCTCAATGTGGGCATCGACGTCGCCCACCGCCAGCAACACAGAGGCTGCCATACATCTTTGCCCCGCACATCCCGTAAATGAATCGGAAATCGCCGGGCCACTTAACTGTGGGGACGCATCTGGCAGAAGAATAATGTGATTCTTGGCGCCCCCCAAGGCCAAAACTCTTTTGCCGGCCTGGCTTCCAACCTGATACACGTGCTTGGCAATTTTGGTAGAGCCCACAAATGCCACGGCCTTGATGCTTGGATGGCGTAACAAGGCCTCGGCGGTGGACTCCGCTCCATGGAGGATCGTTAAAATTCCTGCGGGAAGACCAGCCTCCCGCCAAGCTTCCCCGATGAGCGCCGCGGTCAGCGGAGTTTTTTCCGAAGGTTTCCAAACGTAAGCATTTCCAAGCACAATGGCGATCGGCATGGTCCAGAGGGGCACCATGGCGGGAAAATTAAAAGGCGTGAGACTTGTGACCACGCCCAAAGGAACCCTTCGGTATTCGCATCGTACTCCTCGAGAGACCTCGCTTCGCCCACCAAGATCCAAATTTTGAATAGAGGTGGCAAACTCTAAGACCTCAATCCCTTTAAGCAGTCCCGCTCGGCCCTCGGCCGCAATTTTTCCCGATTCGGCACTTTTGACTTCGCTAATTTTATCCAGATCTCGCAGCAAGATTTCCCTTAAGCGAAACAATACGACCGATCTCTCTTTAATAGGGCGAGCGGACCATTCCTTTTGCGCCCGAGTGGCGGCGTCGAGCGCCTGCGCAATTTGATCTCCATTTGGTACTGAGTACCTACCGAGAGTTCTTCCATCATGGGGGGAGACTTTGTTTATAAGCTCTCCCTTCCCCACCTGCCAGCTTCCATTAATAAGACAGTTTGACTCGATCATCCCTACCATTGAAACAAGCGCTTCAGAGGGCGTCAATCTCAGTCTGGGACACTAACTTTCAGACGAAGTCCACGTATTTGACATCTGACCATTCCCCATCTGCGATTGGCGACTATTCGACAAACCCCGAGATTTGCAATTCTCTCGCGCAGGGGGTCTGGCATGCACTTTATGGAGTTCACTCGATCACGTATTCAGAAGGCAGCATTGATATTCGGCTCGGTGGTTTTGATGGCCGGGTTCCAAAACTGCTCGGAGACAAAATTCTCTTCGGATGCCGGCAGCTCGGGTGGCGGGGGCGTAAGCCTCGGGAACAACGACGACGATGCATCGGGGGTTGTGACTCAGACCGGCGGACCCAATTGCCGCGACGAATTGCGCAGCCTGACTTCACCCGTCAACATGATCTTTGTCCTCGACGCTTCGGGCTCTAACGTCAGTGACCCGCCTCCGGGTAGCGATCCTAACAAGGCCGTCCGCGGGGACTCTATCCAGCGTTTCTACAATTCCTACAAGGACAAAACCAACTTCTCTTGGTCCTTTATCTACTTCAAAGGCAATTCCGCAACGACCTTGCTCTCTGCCGGAAACGCGAGCTCCATGCAAGCCGCGATCAACGCCTTCATGGCCGAATCCGACAACGGCAACACGCCCTATGTAGCGGCGCTAAATAAGACAGCCGATACGGTCAATACATCCGGTGTAAAGAATATTGTCGTTTTCATGTCAGACGGTAAGCCCAATCCCCCGGTGAATGACAGCACGTTGAATAGCAACGTGACCGCTATTTTGAACAAGGCTCCCGGGGCCGTGAGTTTTAATACGGTCTACTACGGACCGACAAATCCCGAAGCTTCGAGCCGACTCAGCATGATGGCCTCGACGGGTCAAGGCAATTTTCTGGACACCAACGTGAATCCCACGGGCAATGCCTTTTTAATAAGCGACTTGGTCATTGTTCCGGGCGTGGTTTGCCAGTAGGCCGCGGTTGCCGCCACTGGTCATTCAGTCCAAAGTCTGAACCCTGCTTTTTTTAGTTTATAAACAAGTTTTCTTCACTAAACTGGCTTCATGGCTTTTTGTCGGATCCGGTCAGAAGACTCAACCACGATCGCAAAGCTGGCTGGCGCCTTGTATGTGCAAATCGCACCGGATCGCTATGTCAAAGTCGCCAACTCAGGCCGGGAACTCACGCAAAAGCGCCTCTCTTCTTACCGCAATCGTGGCGTCGAATTTTTCTACGTCCGGGAAGAGGACTTTGCCGAATTGGTGGGCTTTAAGATTCAAGCGGATAATGCGGTCACAGAGGCTCAGAAGGCCCAGCAGATGGCGGTCAATATGGCCGTCTCCCGAGTTGTAGAGTTTGAACTCAATCGCGAAGGCCTCGAACCCAATGTCATGCACGATGGATGCGCCTACATAGAAGCCGTCATGCAGACTGTCAATCAGGACATCCAAATCGTCGAACTCTTTCAGTCCCTGCAGACCCACTCGATCTCGACCTTCACTCACTGTCTGGGAGTTGGAACCTACACCACCATGATTGGTTCAGGCCTTGGCCCCTTCTCGCCTTCGACCAAGTTCGCACTGGCCCTGGCGGGAACCTTTCGCAACATCGGCCAACAGGAATTGAGCCAACATCTTTTGTCGAAACCCAGAACCACTTGGACTGAAAGTGACTGGCAAGACTTCGAACTTCACCGCGAACTGGGGCTTGGAATCTTGCAAGAAGTCTCGTCGATACCAAGTGAAACCATTCAAATTCTAACCCCAGGCCCGAACAAGACCACCCATGCGCTTTCTCCCATTGTTGAACTGGCCGAAGAAGTCACCCTACTGGTCCTCGGCGGCGCGAACCTTCCTGGTATGCCGGCTAAACGAGCGGCTCAGGAACTCAAAAATCGCGACAATCCCCCTTGGGATGCGAAAACCATGACCGCATTTGAGTCGATTCTTCAATAGGGAACAGATCTGGCCCCGAGCAAAATCCGCTTTTGCCCATCCCGATCCTGATAGAACTTCGGTAGAAGTCCACATTCCATGGGCCAACTTCGTCTTCGATCTTCCTTAAATTCAAGTTTATTGAAGTCGAGTTCGTAGGCCATCACGCGAGTCAAACTGGGCGCATGTTGCCCATTCAAAAAGAAACGCATTTTGGTGCCGGTCAAAACGGGTTCCACAAAGAGCAAGCGAGTGACTTCGTCCGCCCACAATGGATAGAGGTCGAAGGCCAGCTGAGGGCTCTGAAATACAGGTTTCGAGTCCTTGCCCAATCCCTTAAAGGGAAAAACCACCGCGAAACTCTCCATCCCCGTCTTAGAATTGAGCACGATGGCCGCCAGCACGTACTGATCGCCCTTAGGCAAAGTGACAACGGCACAATCCAGATTCAAAAACTTCGCACCGGCGGAGACTCGATTTAAAATCTCCTGAGAGCGAAGAGTCTTTTTTATTTCGGGGCTGCAAGTGGCGTCCGAGGCCGGCGCCTGCGCCCAGGCTCGGAAAATCAGGAGTGAAAGAATCCCAACGACGAGCTTCACTTTTTCTCCCGTTTCTTACGCATACAGTTCCAGCATTCAAAATCATCATACTGAATCAGATTCAAGTCATTTATCCCGTTAAAGACGGCGTCCATAAAATTAGTGGTGCTCGTCATAAAGGTCAGCATGGGCGTCACTGTTCTGACGGACGGTGGACGCGCGGGGAAGGTTTTCCAAGATTTGGCTAGCTCCTCTTGCACCCGCTCGTATATGGGCATTTTAGATTGCAAGACCATGCTGAGGAAAAACGAAACCGAATCTTCCCACTTAGCAAAATGCCAAAAATTCCCTCGCCCCTTCTTCTTTGGTCCTTTGCACTCGGCGTGAAAGCTCCAAGTGTCCTTGTCGATCACCAGTTGTCCCGAAACCTTTGCTCCCACCGTCGAACAGTTGAGGTCATAAATGTTGTGGTGGTCCTGAAAGGCTTCCGAGCGGCCCCAACTCGAGATAAAGCCGGCGTGACCGACAAGCAAAGAGGCGGGGTAACCGGTCATGGTGAAGACATATCGGGCGAGAGGGAACATCCACTCGGCAAATTTTCTAGGCCGAACATTGTCCTTAAGGTCTTCGAGCCCGGCCCCTACTTTTGCATCCAAAGCGTAGGCCATATTGGTGCAAACATCACGATTGTCGACCGCACACTTCATCGCGGGTTCAGAGGCCATCACCACACTGGAGAGAACGATAAGTCCCAACACCAATCACAGTCTGAACCACTCGCCGACGTGAGTCAAATGTGGACCCGGGGCCACATCTGGCGGGAAATGAAGTTGGTGTCAATTAAAACTGGACTCTCCGTTTGTCTGTGGGTTTTTGCGTTTTCCTTCACTCTGTTTGCCATTCAGTCCGGTGATGCCCTTATCTATCTCGCGATCGCCCGCGATATTCTTCTCAAAGGGGAATGGCACAACATCCCCGACCCGTACGCTTATACAGGGCAACACTCCCTCTTGATCTGGACTCACGAGTATCTCTCTTACCTGCTGTTTTGGTGGGCCTCGGAAGCGGCCGGCTTAGCTGGACTGATCCTCTTTAAAGCTCTTGTCTGGGGGGCCGTATTCTTAATTGTTCTTAGAAGCAAGCCTACCGTGCAAAACACGTCATGGCTTTGGATGGCGGCCTGGGCGATGGCCGTTTTAGCTGGCTCCTTTCGCTTCATCGAACGAAGCTCCATGCTGTCAGACCTCCTGACTGTTTGGCTAGTCTATGACCTGATCGATCGGGAAAAAGTGGAGCGAACTTGGCTCTTTCGAACCACGCTGCTCTTTGCACTATGGGTGAACCTGCACCCTGGCTTTCCCATCGGATTTGCCCTGCTTTTGATTTGGGCCATACATCGCACCTGGATTGCAAAAACGATCACGCTTCGTCAGTGGCCATGGCTTTTGCTTCCTGTCTTGGCCACCTGTGTACACCCCGAGCTTTGGCGGGGACTTAGCTACCCATTCGAATTTGCCGCCGGTTCCGAGGCTTCCATATTCAAAAAATATAATTTTGAGTGGATGCCACCGTACCACCCCCTGTTTAGGTGGGCTCCGGAGACCGTGGCCTTTTGGTGCCTCGTCGGTCTTACATTCTTCACCTTGCTGCGCGAGCGCTCGTGGTTCTCGCTTCGCACCTGGTTCGCCCTCTTCAGTTTAGCGATGGCTCTTAAAGCGGTACGATTTGTTCCCTGGGTTTCATTTTCGCTTTTGATCTGCATCAAGCCTTGGTGCGAGCTGAAACTCATCTCCAACTTTCCTCGTCGGTTCGCCGCGACCCTCGTTGGCGTTTTGCTCCTGGCGATCGCGATCAAAAATGTCACCCTTGGCTATCGGGCTTCCTCTGGAGCCCGGCTGCCCACCTGGGGACTCGACCCCAAATTTTTTCCGGTCCAGACGGTTCAGTTTTTGCGAAATCAGCCGATTCCGGGGCGACTCTACAACTCCCATGATCTGGGCGGCTATTTGATTTGGACCAAGATGACCCCTGTTTTTCACCACGGCTTTATGACGGATATGGAGTTTTACGAAAAAGAAGTCATCGGCGTCCTTAACTCAAAGGCGGAATTTGACCGACTCGCTGAAAAGTACAATTGGACCATGCTTTTGGTGGAGCGCTATGGAACCTTTTTTCGCTGGCGTCAGATCCTAATCGACGATCCGCGCTGGCGAATCGTGGCAGAAGATGAGGCCTCCTACCTGATTTACAAATTCTAAGGTGCCTGCTAACTTTCTTCCGACCGCCGCATCATAGGAGGTTTTTAATGAAAGAATCATTGGTTGTCGCCGCCGGATGTTTTTGGGGTGTTGAGGAACTCATTCGAAAGGTCGATGGAGTCTTGGATACGGAAGTCGGCTACACGGGAGGAAAAACCGAAAACCCCACCTACGAAACAGTGAAAACCGGATCGACCGGTCATGCCGAATCGATCCGTATCACCTTCGACTCAGCCAAGATCTCGCGGGCCGATCTTTTGCAACTCTTTTTTAAACTGCACGATCCCACCACACGCAATCGCCAAGGTAATGATGTTGGTTCTCAATACCGCTCGGCCATCTTTGTTTCCAATGCCGAGGAAGAATCTGTCGCTCGCGCCAGTATCGAAGAGGCTTTAAGGTCCGGCCGCTGGTCCAGGCCCGTCGTGACCACGATCGAGCCGCTAAAGACCTTTTACTCCGCCGAAGCCTATCACCAAAATTACCTGCAAAAGAATCCCGGTGGTTACACCTGCCACTTTTGGCGAGAGTAATTAAAAGAGCTCTTCGCAAACCGCTTGCGTGTCAGAAGCAATCAAACTTCCGATGCGCGTGTACACCTGATAGCAAGCGGAATTCAGCTCGGCCTCACGGCGATTGATCGGGCCAAAGTGGGCCCGAAGAAGTCGCAAGAGAGTGGCGGCATATTCAGCGGCGAACGCCGGGCATTTCTTAGTAAACTCTTGAAATCGAGCTCCAGCGCCACTGCCCAGCACGCTTTGCGCCTTACAAGATACGCCTTGCTTAAATTCCGCCAACCGACAGCGCGCGGGATTGGCTTGATACTCATCGTAAAGGTCCCGAAGAAGCGAGGAGGCGCCGATCGAATTGTAACTGAATTGAAAGGTGCCGGCCTCCGCTTCACTGGACGGACGATTAGAACCGGCGGATCGATCCCATCCCTCACAGTACTCTCCTGAGCTCTCGCGCATTCCCAACCCGGTGGTCAGCGTATAAAGGGAAATCAACACATTGGGACCCGCCTTTTCAATCGACATGGATTTCGACTGAAACTGGCTCCGGTAATGAGCCAAAGCGTCTTTTGAAGGACTCGAGGCGGCAGCTCTCGCCATCAACTGCGCCAACGGGTTGGGAGAATCGCCCAAATAATACCGACAAAGACTGCGTGCATAGCTTAAGGCCATGCCTTTCATGTAACCGCTGGGCGCCCGTCCTCGATTTTTCCAACTGTAGGAGGAACACGATGAAGCCATCATTAGGCTTTGGACCTCATCGGAATAAGTGGCGTGAGCCATGGAAGCCCCGGACAACATAAGGCCAAGAATAGCGACCCGTAAAAGCATAGGGATTGGTCGGAAGGATGCGGCGTGATTTGGAGCGAATCGGGAGACTATCTGTTACCCAAGCGAACTCTTCTCACATTGAGTCTTGGCATTAGGCGTCATCTACGGTATGACAGGGACCATGATTTCGATTACTTGCCTCTACAAATTTCAGCCGGTGCCGGCCCAAGAACTCACAGATCGAAAGACTTGGCTTGAGAGCTTGGCTTCGCGACATAAGATTAAGGGACTCGTATTGATCGGGACTGAAGGGATCAACTTTACCGTCTCGGGCAAGAGCCCGAAACTTCAGAGTTTCAAATCCGAGCTTGTCGATCAATGGAAGATTCAAGACCCTGAATTCAAGGATTCCGAAGCTTCCCACCATCCTTTTCATGAGTTCGTAGTCAAAATTAAGGATGAAATTGTTCATATTGGTGACACCTCAATGATTCCCGTCGGCGGCAAGGATGGCCATATTTCGCCCAAAGAATGGAATGCCAAAATTCAAAGTGGAGCCGTAGTCGTCGACACTCGTAACGACTATGAGTACGAAATTGGCCGTTTCAAAGGCGCCTTAAACCTGAACCTTAAAGAATTTCATGAATTCCCTGACGTCGTGGCCAATACAGATTTGCCAAAGGACAAGGAAATTCTGATTTACTGCACGGGCGGCATCCGCTGTGAAAAAGCGATTCTAGCCATGCGCCAACAAGGTTACGACAAAGTCTATCAGCTAGATGGCGGCATCCTTAAGTATCTTGAAGAATGCCCGGACCAAGAATTCGAAGGTGAGTGCTTTGTCTTTGATTATCGCGTGGCCGTCGATCAAAGGTTGCAACCGTCTTCTCGCTACAAGCTCTGCGTGCACTGCGGTCAAGCCTCTGACCGGGAAGTGAAGTGTTCCCTCTGCGGAACTACGGGTATCGTTTGCCATCACTGTCAAGACGCGGGCATCAACACCTGCTCGAAAAATTGTGCTCATCATGTGAAAATCGGGAGCCGATCCAAGCGCCCCCACATACAAGAACTCTCAAAGCGCGCCAAAAACTAAGGGCCTAGATTTAGGCATCTCATCTAGGCCCAGACGACTCCGCACAAGGCGATGAAGTGTTCAGCTCGATTGCGATGTGCCTTCGTCGCCGACCCGTTTAAAAGACGGTGACTCCTCACAATTTCGCGGTTGCCACAACCACGCTGATGGCGCCCTTCACTTCAACTTTCATTCCAGCGTTGAACAAAAATAGGGGGCCCTCCGCCGAGTTGGAACGGGTTCAAATGTGGATTTTAACCACGAATCGGGGCTTGCTGCCTCGTTGTCCTCAAAAAAAAGCCGGGCTCAGGGCCCGGCCTTCAATTCAAAATTAGAATTCGCTTCTACTACACTTTAATGCGCATCGAATAAAACGAGCGGTAGACAAAGACCAGTCCGACAACGAACAAAACTCCGCCAATCCAAACCGCAATGTCATGGGCTTCGACCGCGATCTCAACGGCCAAAAGACCAAAGAGAGTCGTGAATTTGATAATCGGGTTCAAAGCCACAGAAGATGTATCCTTGAACGGATCACCGACCGTATCACCCACAACCGTGGCCGCATGGAGGTCGGTGCCCTTTTCGCGAAGATCCACTTCTACGTACTTCTTCGCATTATCCCAAGCACCACCGGCATTGGCCATAAACATGGCTTGGAATAATCCAAAGACAGCGATCGAGATCAAGTAGCTCGCAAAGAAAGTCGGATCGAAGCAGGCGAACGCCAAAGTGAAAGAAAAGAGAACCCCGAAGATGTTCAACATTCCAGCTTGGGCGTACTGCGTACAGATCTTCACAACCTCTTTTGATTTCTCAACCGAAGCGCGCTCCATACTATCCAAACGGATATTTTTCTTAATGTACTCCACCGCGCGGTGTGCGCCTGTGGTCACAGCCTGCATCGAAGCGCCGGTGAACCAGAAGATCACAGCGCCGCCGGTGATCAATCCCAAAGCCACTCGAGGATCCAAGAGATCCAGCTTCAGATTGAGCAACAAAATGATCGAGAAGATCATGGTGGTCGCGCCAATGACCGCGGTTCCGACCAACACAGGTTTTGCCGTCGCCTTAAAGGTATTACCGGCAGAATCGTTTTCTTCGAGAAGGTGTTTGCCCTTTTCGAAATCCGGTTTGAAACCGAATTGTTTTTGAATGTCTGCAGCCGGGACCTGTTCAATCTGCGCCAACTCAAAGACAGATTGAGCATTGTCGGTCACAGGACCATAAGAATCGACCGCGATGGTTACCGGTCCCATTCCCAAGAAGCCGAAGGCCAAAAGACCAAAGGCGAAAACGGAGGGGTAGACCATGTAGGCGCCAAGCCCCATGCTGGCTGTGTAGTACGCGACAAACATCAAACCAACGATCGTAATGCCCTTCCAGAAGGCAGAAAAGTTACCGGCCACCAAACCAGAAAGGATGGTCAACGAAGCTCCCCCTTCACGTGAAGCATTCACAATCTCGGCCACATGGCGAGAATGTGCGGAGGTAAAGACCTTGGTGAACTCCGGGATCAAAGCACCTGCCAATGTACCGCAGGAGATAATGATCGAGAGCTTCCACCACAAACCATCGGCGGCAAAGCCAAGCAATTCATAAGAAAGCGCAAAGGTCACCAGCATGGAGATGATCGAGGTCATCCACACTAAACTTGTGAGAGGCGCTTCGAAGTTGAACTTAGGCTTGGACTGGAAAAGGCCGCGCGTGATGGCGGAATTGATCCAGTAAGACACGATCGAGGTCAAAACCATGACAATTCGCATGGCGAAAATCCACACGATCATTTTGGCTTGAAGCTCAGTGCCACCTTCTATCAACGCCGGACGTCCATCTGGGCCGGGCATCATTCCAACCGCCAAAACGATGAACGAGATCAAGGCCACGCCCGTCACACCGTAGGTTTCAAAACCATCGGCTGTGGGTCCGACCGAGTCACCGGCATTGTCACCAGTACAATCGGCGATCACACCCGGATTTCGAGCATCATCCTCCTTAATATTAAAGACGATTTTCATTAAGTCCGAACCAATGTCGGCAATTTTCGTGAAGATTCCACCAGCCACACGCAGGGCCGAGGCGCCCAAAGACTCCCCGATTGCAAAACCGATGAAACAAGAACCCGCCAAATGCGAGGGCACAAAGAGCAAAATCGCGAGCATCAAAATCAGCTCGGTGCAAATCAACAAAACCCCAATCGACATTCCCGAACGAAGCGGAATGGCCATGATATCCCAACCATTACCACCCTTCAGTGAGGCAAAGGCTGTTCTCGAGTTGGCGTAAGTGTTAATGCGGATTCCGAACCAGGCCACCATATAGGAGCCCAAAATTCCCAGGACCGACCAAAGAAGAATCAGCATAACCTGACCCACGTCCATATGGCGCAAACCATAGAAGTAGTAAACCATGGCCGAACCGATCAATATCTGAAGACCGATCAGGAATTTACCCTGCTGAAGAAGATAGGTTTTGCAGGTCTCATAGATCAGGCTGGAAATTTCCAACATCGACTTGTGTGCCGGCAAAGCTTTAATGCGTACAAACTCAACCAGGCCGAAAGCCATCCCGAGCATACACACAAATAGACCACCATAAAGGATAGTGGTGCCTTCAATTGTTCCACCAAAGAAATCCATGCTAACCGATAAATCGGGTATCTTGAGATCCGCTTCGCTGGCCCAAGCTGGCGAACTGACAAGAGCTAAAAGCGGAAGTCGCAAGACAGCCCGCAAATGACGAACAAATTTCCTCATGGAAAATCTCCTCTAGAGGCGTGTAGGTTGGTTACAATTATTTAATCGACGTAAATTGAGGGAGAATTGACGGTGTGTCAATTCTCAAGGCGCATAGCGCATTTGGTCAAAATGGAGTTCTAAGAGCTGGGTCCGTCGCCATTCGGGCCTGCAACTCGGCATGCAAACGCAGACATATAGGAGCGCCAGACCCGCGGCCAATCGCGTGACCCTCGAGCGAGGATATGGGCAATACCCCTAAGGTAGTGCCCACAAATGCAGCTTCCCTGGCGGCCTTAAGATCCTGAAGCTTCAGGTCTCCCATGCGAACATCCCTTATCTCGAGTTCCCGCCTCAGCTGCTCCGCGAGTTTCATGACCTGAGTCACCGTGGTTCCGCGTAGAGTGTAATCAAACCGGGGCACAATCAAATCCAACTCCGGCGTGATAATCATTATGTTTTCGGTAGCACCTTCCGCCAAACGCCCCGATTCGTCGACACAAACGGAAAAATCAAACCCGCGCATCTTGCACTCGCGGGACATCAAAACATTTTGCAAATAGTTCAGCGATTTTATTTGGGCGTAAAAGCCCGGCTTGGCGGGAATCTCGCTAATCATCGCCGAGCATCCATTCACGTAGCTTTGCGCGGTGGGAATTTTAACTTTGGTAATGGCTGCATAAAGCTGCGTTCCTACACTGTCCATCGGATTGGGCGAAAAGCTTCCCGGCCCCCGAGTGAGGTACAACCGCAATATGCCTTCGGGCGCATTGCACAGACTGGCCAAATTCACGCAGATTTTTTTAATCTCCTTTTCTTCCCATCTGGCTTCGAGCCCAATTTTACTGGCGGAGGTCAGCAACCGACGCAAGTGAGCATCCAAATCAAAATAGGCCTTTTGGTGAATTCGAACAGCCTCGAAAACTCCGTCGCCACGATGAAAACCGTGATCATCCATTGGCACTTGCATGGCCCATGGCTCTTTGTAGTAACCATCGAGCCAACTGGAGTAAAAACCGTAGTAATTGGGCCAGGAGTCGATCGCCCTGTTCTGCAATTTTCCCCATGCCTGTTCGAGACTATCCCACGTCATCAGCCTTTGCCCTTCGTCTTGTTCTTGTTCGGTTTGGCGTTTTTTTCCACGTATTCTATAATCGACCCCGCAACGTCAACGCCGGTCGCGTTCTCAATGCCCTCGAGACCAGGGGATGAATTCACCTCGATCACAAGAGGACCGTGTTTCGAGCGGATGATATCCACACCCGAAACACTAAGCCCCATCACGGAAGCCGCGCGGGTGGCCGTCTTACGCTCCTCGGGAGTGAGCTTTACCTCAATCGCTGTGCCGCCACGATGCAAATTGGATCTGAAATCCCCGCTACGCGCTTTCCGCTGCATCGAAGCCACGACCTTGTTACCAATAACAAAGCAGCGAATGTCGCAGCCATCAGCCTCTTTGATAAATTCTTGCACCAAAAAGTATTCATCGAGATCACGAAAGGCGTCGATCACACTTTCGGCCGCTTGCTGAGTCTCCGCGAGCACGACACCTTTACCCTGAGTTCCTTCGAGCAACTTGATTACCAAGGGAGCCCCACCGACGAGTTTGATCAAGTCCTCCGTCATTTTGGTGGAGTGGGCAAACCCTGTGACGGGCAAACCGATTCCATGCTTCGACAATATCTGCAAAGCCCGCAGTTTATCTCGCGACCTGGATATGGCTACTGACTCATTCAAACAGTAAACACCCATCATCTCGAACTGTCGAAGAACAGCTGTGGCGTAAAAAGTAATCGAGGCCCCAATACGCGGAATCACGGCCTGAAAGTCATTCAACTTTTTCGTTCGAAAATAGACCGAAGGCCGATGCGAAGTGATATCCATATAACATAACAATGGATTCACAACATCCACTTCATGCCCACGGGCTTTAGCGGCCTCCACCAACCGAGCGGTAGAGTATAAACTCGAGTTCTGTGACAAAATGGCGATCTTCATTCGATCTCCTGAGGTCTAGAAACTAAAAATCGACGATTCGGATGGATCACGTATCGACCCTTTAAGGAGGCCCGACCCAGCAACATTCGAAAGCCCATGGGATCTCGATTGACCAAGGTGACCTCTACGGGCCAAGACTCCGAACCAATCTGAATTCGAGTGACGATGACGGGACGAATTGTGACGTGCCCCATGGAGCTTCTTACTTTGCGCCGACCTAAGAGCGGGGCCTTCGTTCGAATTTGATGACCGTTGTTTTTGTCGGCGACGACCGTGAAGTGAGCCCAATCTTGCCCATCAGGTCCCGATTTAATTTTGACCTTGGTGGCGTGCAGTGCGCAGGTTCTGGCGCCCGAATCCACTTTGACTTTGATTGCGCCAATTCCCAATTCGGGAAGGGAAATCATTTCGGACCAACCAATCATGTCCAATTTTTTGGCCACTTGTTCTTGTCCTCCGCTACCTCAATTATACAAAAAGAAAAAAGGGGTTACAAAACCCCTTTCTTCTTTCACATAATGAATTGGACCCGAGTCGATTAGTGGCCGTCGTGCTCGCCGGCTTTCTTCTTGGCCTTCTTCATTGCTTTGTGAGCATCTTTCTTCGCGCCCTTAGCTGCTTTCTTAGCTTTGGTAGCATCTTCTTCATGAGTAGCTGTGTCGCCGCCCATGCCTGCATCCGTAGTTTCTTCCATTCCGGGCATAGCGCCGTCATCGTGATCGCCTTCGGCGAAAGCTCCGAAACTGAGAAACAAAAGTGCGCTGAGTATAATCTTGGTCATGTCTAAGCCTCCTTAGTGAATCGCTAAATTGCATGTACCATTACTGATACTGGATGCTAGAGACAGTTTCTTAGGAAGGCAAAACCAAAAAAAGAAACTAACACAATGTAGCTATCACTGCATGTTAGACTTCAACCGTTCCAGTCGTTCCTTTTCTTCCGGAGGAAGATGGACGCCCGAACTTCCCGAGTACCCTAAGTACAAACTAGCTTCTAAACGATTATAACAGCTTTTGGCCATGGACGACTTAGGGTCTTTCATTAAGCAAGCTTCATAATAACTTTCATGAAGATTCCAAGACCCGAGTTCATCAAGAACTTCGTAGGCCCGACCCAGCCAAAACAAGGCACGCGCCTGGTCTTGAGGGCGCTTGACAATTTTCATTCCTTGGTGAAGAGCGGCCGTCGCCCGCAAGTACTCCACGTCGCCGGCATGATCTTTTTCGAAACGCTGAATCTGTTGCGCCCGGCGGAAGCGCTTTTCCACTTCCTTAAATAATTGGCTTGCCGAAGTGATGTTGGTCTTCTTCTCATTCTCCCACTCACTCAACGATTTGCGCCAGCCATCGGCTTGCTCCACAATGTAATGGGGAACACTCGAGCGGCTTAAGAGTCGATCCAGCTCTGTCTTGGCTCGCGCCGGTGAATTTTCCACGCGGATCATCAAAGCCAGGTAACGGCGAAGCACCGACTCAAAATCGAAAGCGTACGTCTTTTGAAAATCCTCAGACGCTAACAAACCCTCCATGTACCGGGTGGCCTCGTCAAACTTGCGGGTGGCGACGAGCAAATCCACCCGCTCGATCGGTGCCAGATTAAGGTTTTTAACGTCGTCTAAATTCCACGCGGCCTGGCCCCCTTCTTTTGTGGCGGAATGGCAGCGGAAACAATGATTCAATGAGGCCTTGGCCACCGTTCGCGAATAATCGTATTGCCCCAGAGCAAAGCTATTGGCCGCCCGGCTGAGGTCCTCCTTCAAATTCTTCAAAGAGTACTCGACCAGCAAATCGTCACCCAAGAAAGACTTGCCCGCCCCGGCTGGAATTTGATGGGCGGCCTGGCTGAACTGTTTCAAGGACTTTAGGATCTGCTCGCGATTGGATGGATCGGTATAGGCTTTGCGATCGTAGACGAATGGCAGAAGTGCCCGCACATCTTGCGCCATATTTTGCATTTGCCCAGGCCAAGAGCGTCCACCGGCCGCATGGGACTCGGTTTTTGTGCTGGTTTTACAAGAAGTGAACACAACTGCGCTCACCAAAAGAACTAAGATCGAAAGGAATTTCATAGAAAAATCTCTTTTGTAGGTTGATAGCTTTGAGTCTTCACGCTTACCATTCTAGAAAGCGAACGGGGGAAAAGGCAATGCGCATTCTGATTGGGACATTATATCTCGGCCTAATGGTTTTTTTCACAAGCTGCGCAACAGTAAAATCCTTTAAGAGCGGTCAGGTCGAACAGCAGACCAACCAGGCCTTTGAAAGTGCGGAGGAAGTCAACCAACGCATGAAAGCCGACTTTGAAGTGAAGAAGAAGCTCATAGCCGACCTCCGCAAACAAAAGTCACCTAAACTCAAAAAGGTGGACGATCAGGTCAAACAGAAACTGAACTTTATGGAGTCGAATTTGTCGGCGGCGGATGGCCACCGTAAGAAAATGACCGAGACCAAAGCCCAAATCGCTGCCTTAACTTACGGCAAAAAACAGGTGAAGGGCGATGAGCCCGCCTACTCCCAGCTCGAAGAGCAGGTGCAAAGCTTCGAGGACGCCGCCAAGGATTTTAACGCCGCGGTCGCGGATTACACACGGGAGAGTAACGGATTGGCTGAACTGGTGGCTGCCCAAAAGCTCTACTTCAATTTTGATGTGGATGAATTCCAAGCGCGGGTCAAAATGGCGATTCGCTCGTCCAATGGAAATTCCAAAACCATGGGGCAAGAAATCGATCGTACGCAAAAAATCGTCAACAGCTTTAGCGAAGGCGAAGCCCGAACGGCGGCTGAGCAGATTTTGAACAATATGACAAACCTTTCGGAAGAAAATTCGAACAAGATAAAACAAATGAACGATTTGAGTGAGCAATTGAAGGATTTAGCCAAGGGGCAAAGTCGTATACCTAGCACCTCGCCCGACTGGGGCAAACTACAAGAGATCGTCAATGACTTTGAACGAACTAGCTTAGCGGCCGGGGAATTAAATCGAGAGTTCCAAATTCAAGTGGACCGCATGCGCCAGGCTTCGAGGTCAAACCCGTAAATCAGTTCTTCGATAATAGGACCAAAGCTTCTCTCACCTGAGACCACACGATCGGCGAATCTTCTCGACGGCTCAACAAAGAGTTCATGCATGGGCTTAACATGCTTTTCGAGCTGGTAACGAACCCCGGCCTCATCTCGGCCCCTCTCCATCACATCCCGCCGAAGTCGGCGTTGAAAGCGAAGATCTTCTTTGGTGTCGATGAAAAAGGTGAAATCAAATAGCTCGCGGAGTTCACGTTCAGCCAAGACCAGAATCCCTTCCACCACGATCAAAGGCCGACAGGGGAAGATTTCTTCCTTAAGGAGCCGACGATGAGTTCGAAAATCATAGCAAGGCACCGGCACGTTTTGGCCGGATTTCAGCAGCTTGAGATTGTGAATCAGCAAAGAAAAATCGACCGCGTCGGGGTGATCAAAGTTAACGACACCCCCGTCTTGATCAAAATGATCATGACGATCGTGATAGTAGCGATCTTGGGCGAGAATGCCGCAAAAACGCTCGCCTAAATTGGCCTGCAACATCTTAGCAAAGGTGGACTTTCCCGATCCACTCCCGCCTGTCACACCGACCACCATCACCGCTGACCGCAAAACCCCTCCCCTCAAGGCCTTCCGCCGATTCGACTACATGGCTGTGATTCGAAATTCTATGTCGGGATTTTCCTTTTTCAACCAATTTAGGTCCCATTCCTTTTCCAAAAGGACAACGGGACGCTCCTGGTCATCTAGGAAGAGTTTTGCGCCACCCTGCAATGGACCCTTGGGCGGCGTGCCAGCGGCGGTCACCGGCCACCTGGCCACAGTGTACGGCAATCGATCCAAGCGCACATCGAGCTGATATTCATCATTGAGTCGAAACAGCAACACATCAAATTGAAGCTCCCCGACCACACCCACAACCGGATCTTGTTTGCCGACCAAAGGATCAAATAATAATTGTATAGTTCCTTCCTCGGCCAACTGTTGCACACCTTTTTGCAACGTCTTTCGCTTAAGTGGATCCTTAATACTCAAGCGGCCAAAGATCTCGGGCGAAAACCGAGGAATGGGGTCAAACTGCAAATCCTTAGACGCCACCACGGCATCACCTATTTGAAAGTATCCCGTGTCGATAATCCCGACGATATCGCCCGCGAAGGCCTCATCTACGGTTTCCCGCTCTCGGGCTAAAAATTGGTTGGCGTACGACAGGCGAATTTCACGATCCAAACGTGGGATTCGCACCTTCATTCCCCGCTCAAATTTTCCCGAGCACACGCGCAGGAACGCGACACGATCGCGGTGCTTGCGATCCATATTCGCCTGGATTTTAAAGACAAAACCAGAGAAGTGCTTGTCGGTGGGCTGCACATCCCCTTTGGTCGAGTGCCGTGGGCCGGGAGGGGGCGCATGCTCAGCAAAAAGATCCAAGAACAAATCCACTCCCCAGTTGTGTTTGGCACTACCAAACGTCATGGGCGAGACTTCTCCGCGCAAAAATTCTTCGGGCTCAAAATCGCCAATGGCCACGGACAAAAGCTCCATCTCTTCTTGAAATTGGGCGTAGAGCTCGGCCCCCACACGTTGTTCAATAACAGGATCATCCGGTCCCGTGACGGGCACGACCTCCGCTTCTTCGCGACCTTTTTCATAAAGCAAGAGGCACTGACGAAGCCGATGATAGAGCCCCTTAAATCGGTCGCCGATTCCAATCGGCCAAGTGATCGGATAACACTTGATACCCAACGTGCTCTCCACATCGTCAATCAAGGCGAGAGGTTCTTTGCCTTCCCGATCCATTTTGTTGGCGAAAGTGAAGATCGGAATTTTTCGCAGTCGACAGACTTCATAGAGCTTTCGTGTTTGAGCCTCGACCCCTTTGGCCGCATCGATCAACATCGCCGCACAATCCGCGGCAATCAGCGTTCGATAAGTGTCTTCACCAAAGTCCTTGTGGCCAGGAGTATCGAGCAAATTCACCCGAAGGCTCTGATAGTCGAACTGCATCACACTGGACGTAATCGAGACCCCGCGCTGTTGCTCAAGCGCCATCCAATCGGAGGTGGCTTTTTTCGTTCCCGACTTGCCGTGGACCTCACCGGCCTCACGGATGACCCCACCTAACCAGAGTATCTTTTCGGTGATCGTGGTTTTTCCCGCATCCGGATGGGATATGATTGCGAATGTTCGCCGCCTTTGGACTTCCTCTTCAAATGTCATCGACCTGGGGTAGCGCCTTTGCGCCCAAAAGACAAGATGACATGTCGTGTTTAGTGGGCTAACTTGGCGCCGTGGCAGACAAAGATAAAAAGTTCCCCGAAAATGTGGCCGGCCGCTACTATGTCGACAAAGAGTGCATAGCTTGTGACGCTTGCGTGCTCGCAGCCCCCGATCATTTCAAAATGCATGAGGATGACGGCCACGCCTATGTTGGCAAACAGCCTGAAAACGAAGAGGAAGAATCCCGCTGTAAGGAAGCCTTGGAAGCCTGTCCGGTCGAAGCTATCGGTAACGACAACGAATAGCACGTAGCATCATTCCGTCTCAAAATGAGATGTCGCCCCCAAGTTCGCTTGGAAAAGACCTGGTCAAAGAATTTCGGCAGTCTCGTTTCTAGGCCATCCAGGAAGGCCTCCGAGTTGCTTCTATTTTAGGCTATGTCGATAAAATTAAGTCACCCCCTCTTAATGGTATCTGCAATTTTAGCCCTAATACTCTCATCCCATTCGGCTTATTCGCGATTGACGGCTTCACCAGGCGAAGCCCAACGATTCG
Source organism: Bdellovibrionales bacterium (assembly GCA_050250515.1). Taxonomy (GTDB): domain Bacteria; phylum Bdellovibrionota; class Bdellovibrionia; order Bdellovibrionales; family UBA1609; genus JALHOQ01. The sequence continues at coordinate 36,167 of JBFWON010000006.1, forward strand.
TGCCGCTCACAGGTTCGCCTTCGTCAAGCCTTAGCGCCGGCCTAGGCTCCGGCAAGGCGTGCGACGATGCTTCTATGCCTAAATGCATAACCTTCCGTGCGAATGGGGGGAACGAGAGTCCCACCTGCCCGGCCGCGCAAGCCATGCAGGGATATACGGTCGACGATGGCCAACCTCCAGCCGGAGCCAAACACATCTTTGCGTACACCCATGGATTCTGTGGCCCTACCGGCAAAGGACCGGTGGAGAAGAGTGAGGCCGCGTGGTGCGGCAAAGTGGCAAAGGGATGTGGCTTGAGCTATCCGAGCGCTCAGTGGCACGGAAAAGAAGGTGCAAAGTGCCTGGTCCAATACGTATCGAAGCATACCCCTGATGGCGTTCATTTCGAAATCGATAATTGCTCGGAGTACAAGGCCGGTGTTTCCCAGTGCTATGAGGATTTGATCGCCGCAATGAAAGAAGTCGGTGTGGGAAATCGACGACTCCTAATCAAAAACGTTAAGAAAGAGGAAGCCGATAAACTCAATAAAGTCTTCATCGGACCTGATTCAAAATTGGTCTCTAACTTTGTAATCGTAGAAGAAGAATTCAATAAGCAGGATGTGCAAAAAGCCTTCGGTGGTACTTGTGTTTCGGTCGCTCAAAGTCTCAAGACCCAAGATTACAAAGTTAGGGAAAATCATATATCGATCGGTGGTGCCCCCGGTGCCGTAGCCGACGCCTCTGGTGGTCGCACGCCTGCTTCGACCACTGGCTCACCCGGTGCCCGTTAGGACACTAATTGAGCTTGTGTCCTAAACGAATCGCTCCCCGAGCGCGAGTGACTGCCGGATAGCCTTTGCCCAAAACTAAAACCACGGTGCTACCTAAATGGAAGGCGCCGAGTTCCTCCCCACATTTCAAAGCAATGGCAGGCTCGTACTCGCGAACCGTGGGGGCATGCCACATCCAACGGTTCGTGACGATCGAGGGATCCGGGTAAATCGACATCTTGCCCACATTCGTGGCCCCCACCATCACCACAGAAAAGGGACCCTTGCTCCCCAAAAAATTAAGCACCACCCGCTCATTCAAGCAGAAAAGACGCTGGATATTCTTCACGCTCCACTCGTTCACGGGCCATAGTTGTCCCGGAATATGCAAGGCCGACACAAGATTTCCCGTGAGCGGCGTATGGACCCGGTGATAGTCGGCCGGGCAAAGATAAAGGGTGGCAAAAGATCCGCCCTCATAGGATTTCGCCAGGGCGTGAGAGCCCAAAAATTCCTCAAGAGGGTATTCCCAGCCTTTGACTTGCAAAATTTGCCCATCCACAACCGGTCCATATTCCGTCAGGGCACCATCCACGGGGCTGACAAAATCACCCTCCACCGGGCGAAGACCAGGCTTCAAACGCCGAGTGAATAGATCATCAAAAGACGAATACTGACCGGGCGTCTTTTCTGCTTCGCTCAGATCAATTGAAAACGCTTTGGCGAAAAGCCAATTCAACGGGATTCGTAAGGGCCAAGGCCATGGCACTCGCATCATTAAGCCCCAGGCCCGGCTCATCAACCGCTTTGGAATCCAGGGCAAAACCCAAGAGAAAAACAAATCTCCTAATGCTTTCATTGCCGACACTTTAGAAGCTCGTTAAAACAGAGTCCATGAGTCGCACTCTGCGCAATATTGAGTTGGGATTGGATGAGTCCCTGGAAGACTACTTGGCTTGGCAGGCCCCGGGCTATGGATCCTTCCGAGTCCTTCGCCAGAGTCTTGACGCCCGCCATGGTAAAGCACCACGGCTGATCTACAGCGTAGAGGTCTTTGGCCAAGGTGAGCCCAGTGAACGCGCGCCCCTCAAGTTCAATTCGGTGGCGTCGTACAAAGGTCCACCGGTGGTTGTCGTGGGCGCCGGGCCCGCGGGATTGTTTGCCACTTTAAGACTTCGAGAGCGCGGCATTCCGGCCATTTTGCTCGAGCAAGGGCAAGCCACGGAAAAACGGGTCCTCGCCATTGCTAAGTTCTGGCGACGGGGTGAATTGGATCCTCTTACGAACGTGGGATTCGGCGAAGGGGGGGCCGGGCTCTTTTCCGACGGAAAACTGATCACTCGGATCAAATCGGCCCACATCCCGTACGTGATGCAAAGGCTCGTTCAGTTTGGAGCACCGGCGGAAATTGAGTTTCTCTCAAATCCGCATGTGGGCTCCGACCGGATACGACGGGTGATCCCCAAAATGCGGGAGCACTTGATCGCGCTCGGGGCGAGTATTCGCTTCAACGCAAAGGTGGCCGAAATATTAATGGCGAATGCGGCCGTGCGCGGAGTTCAACTGCACGATGGAACCAAAATTCAAACGGATCGCGTGATTCTGGCCTGCGGTCATTCAGCCGAAGATATGTTTCAACACCTTTCTGATTTAGGCGTGAAACTCGAGGGAAAGCCCTTTGCCATTGGACTTCGCATTGAGCATCCACAAGAAGTTATCAATCGAATTCAGTATCGCGAGTACGCCCAACATCCGAAATTAAGCGCCGCCAATTATAAATTGGCCTTTCACGACAAGACCGACAACACCGGTGTTTATAGCTTTTGCATGTGTCCAGGGGGTTACGTTTTGTCGTGCACCACAGATGGACTTGGCACGGTCAGTAACGGCATGAGCAATTTCTCGCGCGGCTCCAAGTTTGCCAATTCCGCGATTGTCGTGGGTGTCGATCATGAGCGCAATTTTGGCTCGGATATTTTTGGAGGCCTGAAATTTCGACGCGAGTTAGAGGCACAAGGCCTGGAATTGGTACGAACTTCCGGCGGAACCAAAGAATTGCCGGCCCAGCGTCTCGTCGACTTTTTGGAATCGCGACCATCGAAGGAAATGGAGAGCTCTTGTCCTTCAGGCATTGTCTCGACTCGTTTGGATCAGGTGATGAGCGCCAGTTTTAAAGAACACTTTCTGGCGGGAATTAAAAAATTTGACCGTGAGATGAAGGGCTTTCTCGACCCCAGCGCGGTCTTGCACGGAATCGAAACACGAACGTCTTGTCCATTGAGAATTCCCCGTGATCCGAGTTCCCTTGAGTCCATTTCCCATGCGGGATTGTTCCCCACGGGTGAGGGCGCCGGGTACGCCGGTGGAATCACATCGGCGGCCTGCGACGGCGTGCGAGTCGCAGATGCGATCGCTGTATCAATCGACCAAGGACTAGAACTGGAAGCACGCCCCCACCAATAATGCGGCCGACTCGGACGATGGTCTAGCGCTAGCCCATAGTCCGTTCAGGCTGTCTTATATAATGCCGAAAAAAACTTGATGCAGTCCCTTCCCAACGGTACCCAGCTTGGCGTTTACACGATTTTGCGCCTGATCGCACGCGGCGGTATGGGAGAGGTGTATGAAGCCTTTGAAGAAAAGCTGCAGCGCCGAGTGGCGGTCAAACTTATCTCTCCTGAAAATCCAGATGATCACGATTTTGATGAACTGCTCACCCGCTTTTGGACTGAGGCGCGAAATCTCGCACGCATCAATCATCCCAACGTAGTCACTATCTATGACATCGACACCATTGGTGAATGGCAATTCATCGCGATGGAGTACATCGACGGAGTTTCGTTCAAAGAGTTACTGAATGTGATTACCTTTTCTCCGGACGCAGCTTTGCCGCTGTTCGAGCAGATGACCGACGGCATTCGAAGCTTGCACGAAATTGGTATGATCCACCGAGACATCAAACCCCACAATCTGATGTTGGCCGCCGACGGTCGAGTGAAACTCTTGGATTTCGGAATTGCCAAGGGAGAAGCCAATCTCGAGCTCACCCGAGTCGGCGCGGTGATCGGGACCATACCCTACATGCCTCCTGAGTTGAGAAACGGTGGCTCCGCCTCAGTACAAAGTGATCTCTGGAGTCTCGGGGCGATCTTTTATGAATGTCTTTCTGGTGAGCGGCTGTCCGATCAGAAAAAACCATCGGACGAAACTTCCATTCACTTTTCCAGCGAGTCCCGCAAACGAATTCCCAAAGGACTGCGCACCATTATCGCCAAACTGTGCGCTGATAAACCGGAGGAACGTTACACCAATGCGACGGAGCTTTTGTCTGACTTAGCACTTTATCGAAAAACGCGCCCGCCCCTGCCGCCCGAAGGATGGGCGGCCTTGACGACCAAAGTGCGCGAACTGCTCGATGAGAAACGTAAAGCGGATGAGAAAAAGAATCCGCCGGCTATTCCACCGCCTGTCACTCAGTCGACTCGGCCATCGATCGTTTCAAAATCGATTCGCACTTCACGCACTTCTCCTCCGCCACCGCCTAAGCGGAAAAAATGGCTTTCGCGCCGAATGAAGAGAAGACTGCAGACGGCTGGACTTGTCGCATCGTCACTCGGCTTCATCGTTTCGGTTTGGATGATCCTTTCAAGCGGAGGCCCACGACCCTTGCCACCTCCACCAGCACCGACACCGATCACTGTTGTTCCGCCGACACAGACGACTCCAACCTCAGCCGTTCCGACGGCAATACCGTCCGAGCCCATTCCGACACCTGTTCATCGTCCGCCACCGCAAAAGACTTTGCCAGTCTCAATCGTCGAACCGAGCCTGGGTCAAAAATTATGGCTAGAGCCAGGGCGTATTCCCACTCTTTCTTGGTCGCGTGCTTTGAATGCGGATGAGTACGAAATTCAAATTGCAACGGACGCGGCATTTACCAAAGTTATCATTCAAGAGGCCGTCGCCGGTACAAGATTTCGCCCTGAAAGAGTTTTGGAAGAGGGAACATTTTACTGGCGCCTCTTACCGCGCGCTAAAACTTCGCCTCTAGTAGAGCCTGGATACTTTAGCGTTATATCGCTGGCTCCAGTGGAATTGACCGAGCCCGAATCCGGCTTTCGTGAAGAAGTGAAAAATGAGTCTTCCCACACGTCGATTCAGCTCTCTTGGCAATGCAAACCGGGCCAGTCGCTTTATCGCGCACAGGTCAGTCGGGACACTGAGTTTAATAATCTCGTTTACAACACCACCATCAAAGGCTGTGCAGCACGAATCCCCCGAGTCGGTGTGGGCAACTACTGGTGGCGCGTGAGAATCGAAGGGGCGCCCGAATCGCAAGAACTCTGGAGCGACTATGGAGATTTTGTCGTTGAGGCCAAGCCTCCACCCAATCGACCAGTGAAACAGGTGGCCTTAGGTAAACCTGTGGCATCTAAAGCCGATCAAACCATCATATTGCAATTTCAAAAGACGCCTCGTAACGTCGCCTCGCTGCCCCAGACGGTGGCCGTGGTGCCGAAATTGAAGTGGACCGGTGTTCCAGGGGCCACCCACTACTTGGTGCAGATTTCTAGGACGGCCAACTTCAAAAAACCGATCGCCGACCTGCGGGCGACGACAAATTCGATTGATTGGAGCGATGTTCGCCCAGGCCACTTCTATTGGCGAGTGGCCGCGGATTCGCGCAAAGCCAAGCAAGGTCCGTTCTCCGAAAAGGCGAAGTTGACCGTTTACCTTCCTCCACCCGTGCTAGATGGAGCCTACAAATACGTGATCGATCCGAAGCAAAATCTATCTTCCCTGCAGCTGGAATGGCAGTCCACGCCTTTGGCTGAAAAGTACATTGTACAAATGAGCCCCAGGCGCGATATGGCTTCGGCGCAGACTCGGGTAACATCGTTGCCCAAGATGTCTCTCACCGACGCTCCCAAAAAGTTCTTCGTCAAAGTGGCCGCCGCCGATGCCAGTGGTGAAACCATAAGCCCCTATTCCAGCGTGGCCCCGGTGGAAATTGAGACCTCATTCCCGCTAGAGGCTCCCCGAATTGTTTCCCCCACCAAAGGGGCTCGCGCCCCACTAAGAGGTGGGAAGCTTTCAGTGATTTTCAGTTGGGCCCCTACCTCCGGCGCTCAAGCCTATCAGGTCGAGTTGGCCACCGACGAGCAGTTTAAAAACACGCTCAAAAAGCACGTGACCCGAGAAGTGACCTTCATTCTCAAAGGAGCCGAGCTCAAGGGTCGAATTTTCTGGCGCATTCGCGCGAAAGGCCAAGCTGGCCTCTCCGATTGGAGCCCCGTCAGCTACTTTGACCTCATCGGGGAATAATCACACCTCCGCAGAAATCCTTGTGTCTTTGAGTAAAATCCCTTTCACTAGTCGGTGACCACCAATCATCCTAGGGGGACGTGTGAATTTGGCCACTCTGATCTCGGTCGCTCTTATTCTGTCACAATCGATATCGCAAGCCGAGACCATCTATTGCCCAAAAGTAGAAGTGACAGACATTTCTTTGGGTGAGTGGCTTAACGGTGTCCACGCCGACATTGATGTGGGCAACTTCTACGGCATTTATGGACAGGGAGATTTTGGCCTTGAGCTCTCAAGCGACAGGATTTCTGCCATCGTAGCTCCGCTACAATTCGATCGCCAGACGGAGTGCGCACAAACCACGAAGAACACTCAACCCGGGGTGACCAAACACGTTTTCCATTGCCAACGTGAGATCGGCGGCCAAAAGGTAGGCTTCTTTTCAGCCCTGAGTTACAACCGCTTAGAATCCACGGGATTCTACCTGGGTGAGATCACAGATGCCACGGGTACAAAATCCTTTCGCTTTGATTTTTCCAACTGCTACTAGTTGCAAAACCGGTGTGCAGCCGGGAAATTTTGACAAGCTTCCGTCAAAAAACCTTCCTTAACCACGGCGGACCAGCTATCAACCCACCCTGTGCTCAAACTGTTACTGCTCTCCCAGCTCTTATGGGCCGAGACTCCCCTTTTGATCTCACCGTCGCAGGTGAACCCCAAAATGACCCAAGTCAGGGGACCTCACCTCGCTTGGGAGCCTCAAGCTAAGGCCAACGAACCAAGACTCCTCATCACCTTAGGTGGAACCAACAGCCGCCCGTCTGATTTGATGGATCTGCAGAACGTGGCCAGCCAAATGGGCTATCACGTGATCGGCGTCGATTATCCGAATCAGGTGATTACCACCCGATGCCGCAACAGCAATGACCCACTCTGCTTTGACAAATTTCGCTCAGAGATCAATCTAGGCGTTTCTTCCAGTCCCTTAGTCGAAGTGAATTCTGACAGCTGCATCGTGCGGCGGACGTTGGCTCTCGCAGCCTGGAGTCACGAAAAACCATCGATTTTTTGGACTCTTGCACGCACGCGACGGTTTTGGAACCGAATTTCAAGTCAGGGGGATTCGGCAATTGATTCACGACCGGAATGCCACCGCGTTAACGATTGGGGATGAAGTTCCCCAGACCACCCATGCTCAAATTTTCATCTCAGATTTAGCTGTGAAAGATCCCCACATGGCCCCTATCTCAACGGTCTACAGAAGAGTCTGGCGCTGGCTGCTCAATACTGAAAAGCTTCGCTAACCCGGACTGGCTTCCGAGCTGGGGTCAGGTTCGTAGTTTGGCGGCTCTTCGGAGGCTACATTCTCTGTAGATTCAACCGCTACAGTCCCCACGTCTGAGACCGCTTCGTCAGAAACCTCGACAGATTCACCATTGGCGCGGGCTAAATCATATTTTTCTAACCAACGACGATCCTTGTCTTGCACAGTCTCGCCAAACAAGATCGATTCTCGAATGTCGCGAGCCCGGTCCGCATCGCGCTTTTCTTTCATGCGCTGTTTTTCTTGCTCGAAAAATTCACTGCTCGTACTGATGGTCTGAAGCTCATCTGTGATTTTCAGCAACTCATCTTCACCTTCCGAATACGTCTTACCGACTTCCTCGGACAGCTGCTCGGTCAGATCGCCCAAAGATTCTTTTTCTTCCACATCCCCAATGCCCTCAGGAATCAACTGATCAATTTCACTGAGAGAGGGAAGTTCTTGAATATTTCTTAAACCAAAGATTTCTAAAAACTTGCGGGTGGTCTCATAAAACATGGGTTTTCCCGGAAGATCACTGCGCTCTCCAAACGAGACCAAACTCTTTTCCATCAGAGCTCGCAAAAGATGGCCGGATTCCACACCACGAATTTCATCAATTTGAGCTTTAGTCACAGGCTGCTTGTAAGCCACGATGGATATCACTTCCAAAGCCGGGCCCGAAAGTCTAAAGGGCCTGGCCTTTACCGACTGGCGCAAAAAGGGCAAGTTCGACACTTTCGTTCGAAGCTGAAAGCCTCCGCCGGCTTCTTTTAACTCAAAACCTCGGGGCGTATTTTCATACTCTTCTTGCAAAGCCATTAAGGCGGCACGGATTTCTTTTGATCGAACTTGGGTCCCTTTAAAGGATTGCTTAATTACGGCGATACTTAGAGGTTTATCGGTCGCAAACAAAACACTTTCCACGACGGAGCGAATGCGCTCGTCCGTCAGCTCTTCAATCTCTTCAATCTCAGCCGATTCAAAGGATTCAAGTTCACTTCCCTCAACATCAGCTTCGGAATCGTCGGCTGCTTCCATCGACAAGTCGTCATCCGCCTCCGCGACGTCCGAGTTTTCTCCGTCCATCAATTCATGCATATCGTCTTGGTCGATCACTTCATCTTCAAACATTTAGACCTCCGCTTCCGGATCAGGTGTGGTCAAAAAAGCTATGTCATTGGTTGGCGGCGATTCGGGTTCTGCCAGCGGCGCAGCCGGAGTTTCGGCTGCCAATGGCTCAGGAATCTCCGCTATTTCATGATTTTCGACGTCCGGCCCTTCTACGGCGAACTCAGCGCCACCATGCCACTCTTCTCCGACCTCAAGACTTTCTTCAATGGCCTCTAGAACTTCAACAGGGTCTTGCGCCATCTCGCGCTTGATTTCGGCTTCCTCGACAAAATCCAAGTGGGGTGCGGCAAAGTCGACCGCATCCGTCAACGTGGGCTCAATTTCGACTACAGACTTTACTGCGGACTCACTCATCCAGTCCGCCGCGGCCAACGCCGCCGCCACCGAATCTGATACAGATTTTGTGATCGGACGGGCCACTTCTTCGGGGGCTTCGCTCACGGCCTCAATGGGCACTTCGACCACCGCTTCATCGACCACCGTATCGATTGGAGTTTCACCCTCGGGCGCAAAGAGACGGGCTTCCTCGGCCAAGATCTCTTCGTCCGTCGCAGCATCTGCAAAGGTTTCTTCGACAACCGGCGCGTCCGCCATATCTTCTGAGATCACGGCGGATTCATCCAGGCTCATTTGCGCTTCGACTAAAATCTCTTCGGCTTTTTGTTCCGCGTTGACCGAATCGTAACTTTCAACTTGCGAGACAACGGCCGTGTCGATGGGTTTTTTCGGATCAATGTGAAGATCGGCGAAGGGCTCGGCCTGAAATAGAGAAACAAAGCCCATTTTAGCGAGCTCGAGTAAAGACAAGAAAGTCACGAGGACCTGGGATCCTCGATTGGCGTTGTCGGTTATCAGGTCCCGCATGACAACCCGACGGCCCACTTGAAAATACACCCGCATTTCCATAATACGTGAGGCGATGGATTGAAGCTCACCAAACACGCGGTGAATGGTCTTCTTCATATTCTTCATCGCGGTTCGATAACTCGAGATCAGCGAGAACAACGGATTTTCTTCGACAATCAGTTCGCCTTCTTCCAGCGACTCGATATCCGTTCGCTCACCGCGGGTAAAGACGTCTCTTCCCAATAGGGGAAGTTTATAAAGGTCGACCGACAATTCTTTGATTTTCTTGTATTCGACTAACTTTTGAACCAACTCTTTGCGCGGATCTTCATGAACCTCTTCGCCCTCTTCCGTGTATTGAGGCAACAACATCCGCGATTTGATCTGTAAAAGAGTGGCGGCCATGGCGACAAAGTCACCGGCTACCTCTAGATCCAGTTGACGCATCGTCTTAATATATTCGAGGTACTGCGAAGTGATCTGATGGATATTGATGTCAAAAATATCCATCTCCTGCTCCCGAATCAAATACAGGAGCAGCCCGAGGGGTCCCTCAAATCGATCTAAATGCACGTGTAGACTCAAATTTTCGCTCCGAAGCCGCTAGGCTGTTGCCCCAATTCTAATGAGCTAGCCCTTGGGATTGCAACCTTCAAACTCTGCGTTCTGCCCGCCAAGCTGCGCCGCCCTATCCGAGGGCCGTGGCCAGGTGATAGGCCAGAGCTGAGAGACCATTGTAGGCAATATTCACGGGAATAGATAAGAATCCCCCACCCAGCATAATAAACACCAAAAGAAACATGCCGAGCTGGCTTTGATTCTCCATCAACCAAATATTCCAGCGCGCCGGCAAAAAAGGTTCGATAATTTTCCCGCCGTCTAAGGGATGGATTGGTATCATATTAAAGACAGCCAGGAACAAATTAATATGAATAAAAGTGTCGAGCATCGTGCGCACCGCTTTGTCGGCGCCCTGGCCACGCAAGTAAACCATCGCGAAAGCCATCAGAAAAGTAGCGACGACAGCCAGGAGGACATTGGACATCGGCCCCGCCAGAGCCACCCAAAACATATCCAATCGCCCTCGCAAATTTCTTGTATTCACTGGTACCGGCTTCGCCCAACCAAAAAAGAAGGGGGAATTGAACAAAATGGTCAAAAGGGGCAGCATCCAAGTACCCACCGGATCGGCGTGAGCCATCGGATTAAGTGTCAGACGCCCACTCATCTCGGCCGTGTTGTCGCCGCGAAACTTCGCCACCAATCCATGGGCATATTCGTGAAAACAAAGGGCCAATAAGAACGGTACGAAGTAGACACCCAGTTTAGCCAAGAAGGCCAGCAGATCAAAATTTTGCACCTTACCCCCTCTTGGACTCGATCAAAATGCCCGAGCGATGAAAACATTTTTTAGCGTCCGTCTGAAGACGTCGAAAATCTTTCGTACCAAATTCTTCTTTGGTTATATACGGTCGTTTCAAGACGACCTTTTGCTCAATCACCACTTCACTTTTGTCACTGTGAATTCGCCGATCCAAAGTGACCCATTTGGACTCCACATGACAGGGATCAGGCGTCTGTTGCGCCAATTGTGTGGCCTGCAGCCGACGGATGCCATTGAAGGTGAAAGGTGTTTCCGCCAAACGGAGATCGCTTTCTCGATTTTCAGTTTCGTAAAATTCGCCCTCTAAAAATCCATCGGGTAAGACCCAAAACTTAGCCTTGCCGGCGTTGTACGCCACTTTTCCAGCCGTGTAATCCAACTCCATATACATGTCTTGCAAAACCCGGCTCGTTTTCGGTTCCTTAACAAATTTGTACTTATAGATCTGTTGCCCCTCGGTAAAGTATTCAAGAGTGCTCGACAAAACTTCCGAACGCGAAGACAGCATCAAGTCATTGGCAATCCGGTACGGGGCCAAACGCTTCAGCGCCGCCTTCACTTTCACCCTCACATCGTCGTCACCATTGAATTTGTAGGTGTAAACATGCTCATGATCAAAGTCTTCGGCCTGAGCCTCAGGAATACGAACAAACTGGCCTCCTTCGGCCCTCATCACCCAGGCCGGTCGACCCGAAATATCCGGGAAGGGCTCAAGAGAAGCCACCGGGTTGGTCGGATCCAACCAATAATCCTTCCCGTCGGCTTTCACATTCACAATCGCGTGGTTGAATCGATAGGAAACGGGAAGCCCATAGTCCGGCTCGCGCCCCCACGGATTTTCACCCCTTCGCACAAGCGCCACGTGGGCATCAAGACCCGCGGAACGAAGCATGGCCACAGTTAGACTGGACAAATCTTTGCAGTCCCCATAGCGGGAACTTTCGATCTCCGCCAAAGGCCTTGGGACGAAACCACCGTCGTGCCTTCTCCAATCCCCAAAATAGCGAAAGACGCGGCTTAATTTTTCTAAGACCACGAGCATTTTTTCCGAAGCGGTTTTCTTTTTCTGAGCATCCTTCACCCAGCCGGCAAGTGCATGAGGCAGTTTCTGACTGATGATCTTTTCATAGTCTTTCTCTAGACCGCCTAACAAAGATCGCCAGTCCTTTTCTGTGGAGATGTAAATTCGCGTGAACCCAGCCGGGTGAAAATAGGGTTCTTTCTCTGCATGAACCCAGCCTGGCAAAGGCTTTCGATTGGTCACTTGCAACCCGTTAGTCCCCTTCTTCGACACGCGAACGTATCGGCGAGGGTCCTGGAGCTCGTAATAGACCGGGACTTCCGACTTTACGTCCACCCGCAGGTCTTTAATGTACATGCCGGGGCTAAACTCCAGCAGGGTCGACCAACGATCCTTCGTAATCGGCACGTTGGTTGCGACCTTATATTTAAGATAGAGTTCACTGCCCACTTCCACTTGCGGATAGACAATCGAGCGGACCTTCAAAGCATCATAATCGCGGGACTCCCCGCGGTCGCGATCTTCAATTGAAGTCGCTGGCACCTTCGTGATCGTGCGGCCGTTTTTGGTGTAGGCGTCTATGACTTCCACTTTGTCGGTGGCCGAATTGTAATCAATGGTGAAAACACTCGAGTTCACTTTCGCATCGTCTGACTGAACGCGGACAACATACTCAACGGTTTGATCCCACGTACCGTCTTTGTGCACATCAAATGACATAGTCATTGTCTTGATGACGGAAGGCGATTCGTCCAAAGTCAGCCAGCGGGCCTGAGCGGAGTGAGACAATATTAGGAGACAAAGCCACTTGAACATCCCTTAAAGATGGCGATTCTCCGGCCAATAGTCCAGCCGGATCCCCAACCTCGGCCTATTTTCTATGCGTTAGATGCTGAAAGTCTAGGCAGCAGATGAGCGCCGCAAGCAAAATGCCGATACAATCTGTAGGACATGAAGAAAGTCATCTTTGACAATATCCACGGCTACATCACCCTCAATCGCGTTGAAACCCGAATTCTCGAGACCCTTTATTATCAGCGCCTAAGATGGATTCGACAGCTGGGATTCAGCTTTTACATCTTCCCGGGGGCCACCCATACTCGGCACGCGCATGCCTTGGGGGTCAGTCATGTGATGCACCGGGTGCTTCACGCCCTGGGCCTGGCCGCCCCCGATGAGAAACTCTTTGATCCAAAAGCGCGGGACGAACGCACGACCTTTCACCGCACGATGCGGCTGGCCGCCATGCTTCACGACATTGGGACCTTCCCGTTCTCTCATTCGATCGAAATGGCCTACATCAATTTCTGGCGCAACCAGGCCCAGGTCACCAAACCGAAATACGTCGCCAATCACGAGACTTTGGGCAGCCATATTATTCTGAATACGGATTTTGATGGCGGCATCACTCGCATATTGAAAGAAGAAGGCATCGACCCACAGGAACTCTCCCGCGTGATTGCCGGTCAGTCAGAAAATCTGGTCGCCAATCAGCTAATGCACGCCGATGTGGACGCAGATCGAATGGATTACTTGATTCGCGACGCCCACCATACGGGCGTGAAAATCGGGCTTTTTGACCTGGATTTTTTGATTCGAGCTTTACGGGTGCATGGCATGAACGGACAGTCCATGCTTTGCATTCATGAAGACGGGATCAATGTGGTCGACTCCTTCCTAGTGGCCCGCTACTTTTGGTATTCGCAGATTATTCACGAAGGCACGGGTTATAAATTCGACCTCCTGGCGGCCAAAATTTGCGAATATTTTCTAGAGAATAAGTTCTCCTACTCTTTTGAAACCCTGATGGACAAAGTGGCCATGAACCCCCGTGAGTACTTCACGTTCAATGACTCGTACTTTATGGCGAAACTTCACGAGTATCTGGCGGGACGTATTCAACATCCCATGATTGGGCAACTCTCAGATATGCTGGCCCGTCGAATACCACCCGCCCAAATTCGGGTGGCTCCGCTGAAACCCACAGTCGTTCTTAGCGAAGAGCATCGCCGGGACTTAGTTCAACAGTGCCAAAAAGCGGTGGCTTGGGTAAAAAATGAAATCTACGAGCTCGACCCTCAGGCTTGGGTGATCGACGACATTCCCTCTAAGGATGTGATGTTCACTCGAAACTTGGAGTCCCTAAAGAAGGACAAGAAAGATCCGGTCTCCAATCGAGATTCTATCAAAGTTTTGACCCGACACGGAGAATTGAAACTTCTGGTGGATGTCTCCCAATCGTTAATGAAAGTTCTCAGCCAATATCGAAATTTCATTCCTCGCGTTTATCTCAGCAACGAAGTCTATGAACGCCTTGAGAAAAAGGGCGTGCTCGAAAAAATGCGCCAGATGAAGTTTGATTGAAAATTCGAAGCCTTCGAAAGGCTAGTGCCCTATAACCTCGCGGACCTGCTTTACAATATCCGCCATCGAAGTCCCGGGACCAAAAACCCTAGCCACACCCTTTTCGCGGAGAAGCTTTGCATCATTGGCCGGGATAATTCCGCCAACAAAGAGCGGAGTTTGCACGCCCCGCTCCTTAAAAAGATCCAAAACCGCATTGACCAGGGGCACATGGGCTCCCGATAAAATGGAAAGCCCGACCACATCGACGTCTTCTTGAATGGCCGCTTCGACCACCATCTGCGGGGTTTGGTGAAGACCTGTGTAAATGACTTCAAATCCGGCATCCCGCAGAGCACGGGCCACCACTTTGGCGCCCCGGTCGTGGCCGTCCAATCCAGGTTTGGCAATAAGAACTCGAGACGGTGTTTGCATTCCCAGCAAATTTAACCTAACAATCAGCTGAGTCAAGGAGAGCTTCCATGTCTGAAATCCGCCCTGCAATCACGACCTTAAGCGACGAAGAGAGCGCCTTTCGCGAGGCCATTCGCGAGTTTTGTGAGGCCGAAATCAAACCTCACGTCACAAAGATGGATGAAGAGGCCCAAATCGATCCCAGCCTGATCAAGAAATTTTTTGAAATGGGCATTATGGGAATTGAAACACCCGAAGAATTCGGTGGCGCGGGCGGCTCTTTAATGATGGCCTGCTTAGCGGTTGAAGAACTGGGCCGCATTGATGGCTCCTGCAGCGTTTTGGTTGATGTGCAAAATACCTTAGTGACCAACGCACTTTTGAAGTGGGCCAACGCCGACCAAAAGAAAAAATATCTGCCCAAACTGGCCCGTGAGTGGGTTGGAGCCTACGCTTTGTCCGAGAGCTCGAGTGGTTCCGATGCGTTTGCCTTGCGTTTGAAGGCCGAAGACAAAGGTTCGCATTTTGTCCTTAATGGTCACAAACTTTGGATCACCAACGCCAATGAGGCCGGATTGTTCCTCGTTTTTGCCAACACAGACTTCAGCAAAGGCTACAAAGGGATCACTGGATTTTTAGTCGAGCGCACCTTCCCCGGCTTTAAAGTCGGCAAAAAAGAAGATAAATTGGGCATTCGCGCCTCAAGCACCTGCGAATTACTATTCGAGAACTGCCAAATCCCGAAAGAAAATGTCATCGGCGAGGTCGGCAAAGGATATAAAATTGCTATTGAAACTTTGAATGAAGGCCGCATCGGCATCGGCGCCCAAATGGTGGGCATCGCGCAAGGCGCCTACGACGCCACTTTGAATTACATCAAAACACGCGAGCAATTTGGCAAATCACTATCCTCATTTCAAGCCGTCCAATTTCAGTTGGCTGAAATGCGCTGCTTAGTCGAGAGCGCTCGCTTGCACGTTTACAACTCGGCCCGCTTGAAAGATTCCGGTCAGCCCTTTGTGCAAGATGCGGCGATCGCCAAATTGATTTCCTCACGAAATGCCGAGCGCGTCTGCTCGATGGCCGTGGATCTATTTGGTGGCAACGGCTTCACCCGCGAATATCCGGTCGAAAAATTCTTCCGCGATTGCAAAGTCGGCCAGATTTACGAAGGCACCAGCAACATGCAGCTGCAAACCATCGCCAAACAGGAGCTTGGGTAGGCCTCCATCATCAGGCCGTACTGGCTCGCATTTGTTTTTCCCAACTCGTAAGGAACTTCGCCAGAGCGTGCCGACGAGGGGTGTAGGGAATGAATCCCATCACCTCAAATCGGTTTTTCTGGATGTAGGCGCTCACCGCTTTGAGACTTCGCCGCCCCCAGGACACTAGCCTCGTGAAGGGACGAGCCATCCAAAGCGTCTCTGCTTTTAGCCGGAACCGCCGCCGCAACCGCGCGTAAGCTCGGCCTATCTCCGCCGCCAGCAATCTCAAAAATCGCGTGTGAGCCTCTCTCGATCTCGAATACCAAAGCAGGTGAATGTGGTTATGGTGAATGGCCAAATCTTTGATTTTTATTCCATATCGAACCGCAACCTTATGAATCACCGGTCGTATGGTTTTGTCGTGTTTCGTGAACCTTAAGGCTCCATCTACCCTAGCCTTGAACACACCGTGCACCAGCTTATCTTTCGCAAATGGGCGCGGAATTTTGCGGTAATTAAGAGCGCCTCCGTAGGTGTTTTGCTCAGTGATCCACCATTTTTTTGTGTTTCTTCGAGGATGTTCCCTCGAGCCGAGCCGACATCCCGGATGCTCGGATCGATCTTCGGACCGGACCGAACGTCTTAACAATTTTATTGGAGTTAATTGAAGTGGCACGCTTGCATTAGCAACACCCCGCCAGGCCACCTCTGTTGAGGCCAAACCTGACGGAGGGTTCATGAAAAATCAAAAAGACCTAGCAGGTCTCTCTTTTTCGGCTAACTGGAGAATTTTTCGAGTCCTGATGTGGACGCAGCTCTGGCTGCTGAGACTTCTCATCGTGGTTCTTCAATTAGCCCAACACCTTCACTAAGGGCTGAATTGGGAAAGTGTCTGTGGGCCTAGCCTTTTAGACGGTCAACCAAAGGTTTCAGCGGAACGGTGGTCTGGCACCTAACGGTTCACGCCCACAGGCTGACCTGAGCGCTTCCCCATCACGTAGGTCATCGCCCACACCAACATCAGTGTATGATTGACCTCACCGTCAAAGAAGTTGGCCTCGGTCAAAGCCCCCACATGAAAGTAAATTTGCGCCAGAAGCAAAGACCAACCCCATTCTGGCGAAACCACGCGCAAGCGCCAAGCGGCGCGCAAAAACCACACGACGATCCAAGTGTAAAAACCAAAAGCGAAAACCCCTGCGCCACCTAACCATTGTAGCCAAACATTGTGAGCGTGCGAGACAAATTCTTGCACGACTCCAAAACGCGCATAGTACTCTTGTAAAAGCTTATCTCCTTGCAAAAGTCCAACCCCAGTGAAGGGATGATCCAAAAACATATTCCAATAGGACTTCCACAAAAGCAGACGCAGATGCGAACCCGAATCCAATTTCATGTGCACCAATTGCTGCATCTTGGGAGAGACCAAGGTGCCCACGGCCATAACCAAGGCCGCTCCCCCGATAAAGTGAGGCGCCCACTTTCGATAACGAAAAATCACATACACAAAGCCAGCCGCTAAAGCCCCCACCCAAGCTCCCCGCACGCCCGAGGCCACGAGTGGAATCATCCCTACCACCACCACCAAGGCCCAACTCACTTTGGCCGCGATTGAGATTCGAGAAGCGTGCGGCACCAAGGCCAAAAACGACTGCCCCACCACATAAGCAAATGTTAACGACATCGTAAAAAAGCCCGTCGCGCGAAAAAAGTCACCCTGTGGTTCAAGAGGCTTACGGGGATGAATGGGGTTCAAACCGGTGAAAAATTGCAATAGCGAATAAAGGGCGATCAGACCTAAAACGCCAAGCCACAGACGGTAGAATCTGGGTGTGAACTTAGGGTCGCCCATTTCCTCTAAGCCCCAAGAAAGCCCCCAAAACACGACCATCCATCGCATAAATCCCAACTGATAGACAGGATCTTTCAATGCGGGGTTGGCCACCACACTGATCACGACCGCTGCCAAAAGCCCCATCATCGGCCACAACAAAGGAAACGAGGGGCGGCGCCCTGATTTCAATTTTGCCACCAAGGCGACTAAGAAAATCGACCAAGAGGCGATCTCCATCACGGCAATGGAAGAATGCAAAGCCAGAAAGTGAAGCAAAAACAGCCCGGTCAGAATTCGACTCACTGACGTCGCCAAATTTCCATCCCACATGAGTTTTGATAGGTGCGCTTAAAGACGACTCCAGTGGGAGTCTTAGCTTCGTCGCCATTGATAAAGGCCAAATAGAATTCCCGTACGGGTCGCCAGCCCGGCACGTCGGCTTGCGTGCTCGGATCCGGATCGTGTGGGCTCGCATAGCGCTGCACGTACCCGCGATTCAGGGCAAGCACCGCCCAGTCACCGGCCGCAAAACCACTCCACGTTTTTTCCCAACTGACTTCCATCCTACTCTTCGGTGCATCCGTCAGATACGGGACATAGGGATCCACCCAAACATTAAGACCCTCGTGGTACAATTTCGTAATTTCATTCAAGGTCTCACGAGCCTCGGTACGACACTTCATCCAACGATCCAATTGTACTTGCATCGCATGGGGGGTGGAGCCCCAAACAAACAAAATAGCAGCTAAGACCATTCCCCCCCGAAGCAGGTCAAACCGACCGGGCCAAAGCGTTGGAATTTTAGGCGCCACAAGAGCGGCCAGAAAAACTAAAAGAGCCGCATCAATCGGCAACGGATAGTGTTCAAATGGCACTAAGACATTACGGGTCAGCAAAGACAAAAATGGAAGAACCACAAATATCGTTAAGCGCAGGGTTCCCTTACGATCGAGCTCGAACCGCCGTGTGGAAAAGAACAAAGCAAAAACAAAAATCAAGAGTACGGGAGCCCACAGCTGATGACCATAGATCACCAACCAGCGTCCAACGGAATCCAATGTCGCCGGAACATTCAACGTGCCAACTTTGGCAAACAGCTTAAATGGCCTATCCAACACAATCGTCTGAGGGAATCCCACTACAAAGTAGGCCAAAAACATCGCGCCCGCATATTTAAGTCCAAGCAAAAACCGCTCACGCTTGAACGGCGGCACAAATAAAATAACAAAGCCCGGGATCATAAGCGGCAAAGCCGCTTTCACTCCCATCGAGATTCCCCAGACTGAGGCTGAGAGATAAAACCACAGCGAATCCCCTGGCTTTTGTAACATACGAATGGTCAGCCACATGGCGCCTGCAAAACACAAACACAAAAGCATATCGGGATGGGCGCGCAACACGAGCTCCGCGAAAGTCGCATCACTGGTGAAGGCCGCCAAAAGTCCAAAGGCCAACAAGAATCGGGTCCACCAATCCGTCAGCATTGTGCTGGCAATCAGTAAAGCCAAAGCCGCGAGCGACAAAAGCGAAGTCGTCATGATCGCATGATGGGCTGTTTGTTCCCAATTTTGGGTGGGTGATTCTCCCCGAATGGCCGCAGTCCGTCCCCACAAATAGTGAATGGTGTGATTCACCCGAAAATAAAACGGCCCGTAAAGAAACCAGCCATTGTCCTTCCACCAGCGGGTTTTCACCGTTTTCGCCAAGTTCCACGAGGCATCGTCGTCACCCGCGGCGACAATGGCCTGGTGATCAACCGCCTGGACCACATAGGAATGCAAATTCATCACCTGCAGCAGGAGCATGAGCCCAGTCAGCCAAGCCAGCGCTTGAGACCGGTTTTCTTTTAAAAACCGCCAAAGAATTCGCATATTTTGCCGCTTATCCTGAAAGATCCTCTAAGCCTTGGCAATGCCAATGTATCCAGCTTGACACATAAGGTTAGTGGTTCAGAAAGGACGCAGTTTAGCCCATAGTGAATTCTTAATTTATGTGTGGAATTGGTGGGGCCCTAAGCCCGACGCAAGAGTTGCATCCCTTATTGCCCCTGATCCTCGAGGACCAAAAGCCTAGGGGACCAGATTATTCATCACTCGTCAATTTGAGCGCCGACAATCTTGAGATTTCTTTGACCCACAATCGATTGGCCGTGCTTGATCTTTCCGAATTGTCGAATCAACCGTTCGTGGATCCAGCCTCCCGCGCGTGCGTGGTTTTCAACGGCGAGATCTATAATTTCAAAGAATTGCGGGCAGAACTTGAAGCCAGTGGCGAAACTTTCACCACGACCGGCGACACCGAAGTTTTACTTCGAGCCGTAGTGCGGTGGGGACCGCAAGCCCTGAATAAACTCAACGGTATGTTTGCCTTTGCGATTTGGTTTCCGCACACGCGAACCTTGATGCTCGCTCGTGATCGCTTTGGCGTAAAACCTTGTTACTTTATCAACCGGCCCAATAAATTTGCTTTCGCTTCCAACACAACCGCTCTGGCCAAATTCTTCGAGCCCAACTTGAACTATGACTATTTGTCCCGCGGTATCAGTTACAACCTATACGAAGACGCCAAAGGCTCCTCTCCGTTTCATGAAATTCACTCACTGCCGCCGGGCCATTATCTGGAAGTCGGCCGCGACACGTTTAAGCTTCATCCCTACTACGAATTTCCTGAGCGTGTGATTCAAGAAAATGCCATCGTCAGCACCCGCACCCACGCCCAGCTGGTGCAAGATGTAGAAGAGGCTCTCCGCTCCGCCGTTGAACTTCGTCTGCGATCTGACGTGCCCGTGACCTTGTCTTTGAGTGGCGGTCTCGACTCAGCCCTTATTGCGCGCTTTGCGAAGGATCACCTCGGCAAACCATTCGACGTTTTCTCTTTCGGTCATCCGGAGGAACGCGTTTCAGAGGCCGGCGCCGCTCGCCAATGTGCTGAGTATTTGGGACTCAAAACCAACTTCGTCCGAATTTTAGATAACGAATTGCCTGAAATCTTTGAACGCACCTTGCACGACCAAGGCGCCCCCTTTGCGCACCCCAGTGTGATGGCGCAAAATCAAGTTTTTAAAACTATGCGGGCGCACGGCTACAAAGTGGCTTTGGGCGGCCAAGGCGCGGACGAAGTCTTTATGGGATATCGAAAATTCCAGTTCTTCCATCTCAAAGAAGTGATGAGGAATGGAAATTGGCTGGGAGTTCCACAGGCCGCAGCAGGGCTTGCCGCCATGGTTTTGGCGGATGTTCCAAGCCTGCCGCAGGTTTGGCACTATCGCCGGCGCTACCAGAATATGCGACCCAATAGCTCTCCGTTTCGGGACACTCATTTTGAGCAAGTTCTCGATATGCGGATGTCCAGTTATAAAAATTTACAAGATCGCCAGATCGCCGACGTGGGGTTTGCGAGCCTGTTGACTTTGCTCCGCTATGAAGATCGAAATTCCATGGGTCATTCGGTGGAAACCCGCATGCCCTTTTTGGATTACCGGGTCATGGAGCTCGGCTCGGCCCTTCCGTATCAACTCAAACTTCATCATGGATATGGCAAATGGATTTTGCGAGTTATCGCCGATCGACAAATCCCTCGCAAGATCGCCTGGCAGCGAAGTAAAAAGGCCTTTTCACTCGATCCACATCGATGGCTTAAGGTGGGTTTGGGCCAGCATATTGAGTCGAAGGTCAGAGCGAATTTTTCAAAATTAAAAGAGGTTTTCTCTCACACGCAAATCGATATTTTAGCGGACAGCCGGAACTTCCGGGATCCCAAGAATTTTCCGCTGTTGGTTACGGCTTATTGGCTTGCCGACCGGGTCTGATCCGGCGGACGTACTTTTAGCCAAGCAAACAGATCCATTTTCAGTTTTAAGGCCCTTAACACCGTTGCCACGATCAAAAAAAGATCAAGCAAAGGATTGGCCTTTTCCGCATAGGCCAAATTCAGCCGAATTTTTTCTGGGATTACCACTTGCCGATAAAAGGCTTCCGGGTCCGCGGCCTTCGCCAGTAGTTCAGATTCATCAAAAAAAGCAAAGGAGGCCAAGTCGGTAATTCCCGGCTTCAATTGCAAAACTTGACGTTCCTCCGGGGAATAAAGCTCGACGTACCTTGGGACCTCGGGCCGAGGCCCAACAAAGCTCATTTGCCCTTTCACCACATTCCATAACTGGGGCAGTTCGTCCAATTTCGTAGCCCGCAAAATCCGACCGATAGAGGTGATTCGGTTATCGCCAGCCACCGTAATCGCCGCGCCCTCGTTGGCTCTTCGCATGGTGCGAAACTTCAAAATCTCAAAAGGCCTTGCGCCTTTGCCAACACGAGTCTGCCGAAACAAAATGGGGAAGCCATCGGTGATAGCCACCAAAAGGGCGACCACTAAGAATACCGGGCTTAAAAGGATCAATCCGAAAATGGCCAGTGCGAGATCGAAAATCCGCTTCATCGCCGAAATTTTTTGCCAATATCATGGATGGCTTCCACCACGTCCATGGCATCGGCTGGGGTGTAACGTGAACTTAATGGCAAGCTCACAAGCCTTTCGAAGGCCTTTTCCGCCACTGGAAAAGAGCCTGGCTTCCAACCGTATTTTTTGGCGTAAAATGACAACATGTGAATGGGCAAGTAGTGCACGGAGCAGCCAATATTTCGCTCTTGCATCTGCACCAAAAACTCGTCGCGGGTTAGCTTCAGACGATCCAAATTAAGCTGCACAAAGTAAAGATGATAAGACGACTGATATCCTTTTTTGACTTTAGGGATTTGCACAACATCCGAGCTCGCCAACTCACGATTGTAAGTTTCTACCATCGCCATTCGACGCTTATAAAGTTCATCCAAACGGGATAGCTGCGCCAATCCAATGGCGGCCGCCATGTCGGTCATGTTGTACTTAAATCCAGGCTCTGGGACATCGTAGCGCCACTGCCCACCTTTGTTGAAGCGGTCATAGGCCCCCTTGCTCATTCCATGCAGGGCCATCATTCGCGCTTGATCAATCAGATCGGGGGTGCCAGTTAGCATTCCACCTTCACCGGTGGTCATATTTTTATTGGCGTAGAAGCTAAACGCGGTCAGGTTACCTGAGGCTCCGACTGGTTTTTCACCAATTCGACTCGGCATGCAGTGGGCCGCATCTTCTAAGACAAAGGTTTTGTCGGTTCCAAAAGAGTTGATCTTGGCCATATCGCAGGGATGACCCGCATAGTGAACCGGAGTAATCACTCTAGTCTTAGATGTGATTTTTTTCGAGATCTCTTCTGGGCTAATCAGAAGCGTGTCAGGCTCCACATCGGCCAAAACAACGGTTCCACCCAGATGCTCCACCACATTGGCCGTTGCACAAAACGTCATGGGCGTCGTGATCACTTCATCCCCTGGCCTTACTCCTAAAATCTTTAAACCCAAATGAAGACCAGCCGTACATGAGTTCAAAGCCAAAGCCTTCGGCGCCTGTACCACATGTGCGAATTTTTCCTCAAATTCCTTAGTCTTAGGGCCAGAAGAAAGCCACACTCCGGCCCGCAAAACTTCGGCCGCCGCCTCTACTTCAGCCTCACTTAAACAGGGAGGCGAAAAAGATAAAAATTCAGATCTGGACATAGCGTTCATCATTCCCTCTTTCGGGCCATTTTGCAGGTGATGACTCAATGCATACCGAGGGCCCGCGAATTAATAAAAAACTGGATCGAATCACGAACTTATCTCATTATGCCGGAATGCAGGTCATAGAGCTTATCGACCGGGCCACAGGTCCGGCGTTCTCGTTTGAAATCGTCCCACCACCTCGCGGCCGCTCCATACAAGACGTACTCGAAGTGGTGGATTGTTTAATGCCCGTCAAGCCCCAGTGGATCGATGTCACATCTCATAGTTCATCGGCCTACTTTCATGAGAACAAAGACGGCACCATCACCCGCAAAACCTACCGCAAACGCCCGGGGACTTTAGGCATCTGTGGCGTTATTCAGAATCGCTACAAAGTCGACACCGTCGCTCATGTGCTGTGTTTGGGATTCACTCGAGAAGAGACCGAAGACGCTTTGATTGAGCTTGGGTACTTAGGCGTTGAAAATATTTTGGCCATTCGAGGCGACAGTCCTAACTTCGAAAAAAAGGTCAGCCGCGACCGATCGACTAATGGCTACGCGGCCGATTTGGTCCGACAAATTGTGGACCTTCGCAACGGTCATTTCTTAGACGAACTTTCCCATTCAACAAGTCTCAATTTTTGCGTCGGCGTTGCCGGCTATCCGGAAAAGCACTTCGAAGCCGCCAATTTGGAAATCGACATTGATTACTTGAAAGCCAAATGTGATGCCGGCGCAGACTACATTGTCTCACAGATGTTTTTTGACAATTCCAAGTTCTTTGCCTTTGTCGATGCCTGCCGAAAAGCCGGCATTAAAGTGCCGATCTTGCCGGGCCTCAAAGTTCTTAAATCGCCCGGGCAATTGAAGTCCGTGCCTCGAACGTTTCATATCGATCTACCCTCCCAGTTGGCTCAGGAGATTCGTTCGAATCCCGATCATGCCGAAGAGATCGGCATTCGCTGGGCCGCCAAGCAGACACGAGAACTTCTTGAGAAGGGATTTAAAAACGTGCACTACTACGTGATGAACGACGCCCATTTGGTGCGCAAAGCCATTGAGTTGGCGGATCGGTAATGCAATTTCTTGAATTGCTGGAAAAGCAAATCCTTATTCTTGATGGAGCTATGGGAACCATGCTCCAGCAGCTCAAGCTCAGCGAAGAAGATTTTCGCGGACAAGAGTTCAAATCCCATGGGATCGAACTTAAAGGCAATAATGACATTTTGAACCTCACTCAGCCCCATGCGGTGGAAGGGGTTCACCTAGCCTATCTCAAGGCCGGCGCCCACATTATTGAAACCAACACCTTCAACGCGACCGCGGTGTCACAAGCCGAATACGGGTTAGAAAATCACGCCAAAGAAATCAATCGAGCCGCGGCTCAAATAGCAAAACGGGCGGCTGTTGAGTTTGAAAAGAAAACTGGCATCCCGAGGTTCGTGGCGGGCTCCATGGGCCCGATGAACAAAAGCCTTTCGCTTTCTCCCGTCGTGACGGACCCGGCCTTTCGCGCGGTGGACTTCGACACAGTCGCCAGGGCTTATTACGATCAAGCCGAAGCTTTATTCGATGGTGGCGTCGATGTCTTTTTGCCTGAAACCACTTTCGACACGCTCAATCTCAAGGCCTGCTTCTACGCGCTTGAAATGTTGTTCAAAAACAAAGGGGAACGACGCCCGGTCTTAGCCTCTGTCACTGTCGGGGACAAATCGGGTCGCACACTCTCCGGGCAAACGATGGATGCCTTTTATACTTCCATCAAGCACATGAAGCTCGCCGCCCTAGGACTGAACTGCTCCTGGGGTGGTGAAGAGATGCGTCCTTACGTGGCGGATCTTGCTCGAGGGACCGAAACAAAAATCTTATGTTTCCCAAATGCAGGACTACCCAACCCACTGGCGCCCACGGGCTATGATGAGACCCCGCAATCCTTCGCCAAGCATCTCGTCACGATGGCGGATGAAGGCCTTCTCAATATCGCCGGCGGTTGCTGCGGTACCACTCCTGATCATATTCAGGCGGTGGCTGAATCACTAAAAGAGAAGGCCCCGCGAAAACCAGTAGCCCAACCTAAAACTCTGGTGCTTAGCGGTCTTGAGACTCTGACTTTTCGAAATGAAGATCCTCGCCCTTTTTACATGATTGGCGAGCGCTCCAACGTGACGGGCTCGCCCAAATTTTCGAAGGCTGTGAAAGCTGGCGATTGGACTGGCGCCTTACAAATCGCCGCGAGCCAAGTGCAAAACGGTGCGAACCTGATCGACGTCAACTTTGACGAAGGCCTACTCGACGGTCCGGCCTCTATGCGCCACTTTTTAAATCTCGTGGCCAGTGAACCTGATATTGCGAAAGTCCCCCTCGTCATTGACAGCTCGGATTGGCAAATTTTGATCGCCGGCCTGAAATGCGCGCAAGGTAAGTGCCTGGTCAACTCGATTTCGCTTAAAGATGGTGAAGAGAAGTTTTTAGAGCGCGCGGATGAACTGCGCCGCCTTGGGGCCGCGGTCATCATCATGGCCTTTGATGAAAAAGGCCAAGCGGCCACGGCCGCTGACAAAGTTCGTATTTGCCGAAGGGCCTACGATCTACTAACTCAAAATGGCTTCCCACCCGAAGACATAGTTTTTGATCCGAATATTTTGGCGATCGCCACGGGGATCGCGGAACATAACGAATACGGAAAAGACTTCATCAATTCCATTGGTGAGATCAAGAAGTATTGTCCAGGCGCTCGAATTTCTGGTGGAGTTTCCAATCTTTCTTTTAGCTTCCGTGGGCAAAATCGCGTGCGTGAGGCCTTGCATACGGTGTTCTTGTTTCATGCCATCAAAGCCGGTATGGACATGGGGATCGTCAATGCGGGCATGCTTCAAGTGTATGATCAGCTGGATCCAAAGCTTCGCGACCTATGCGAAGATGTTTTGTTCAATCGGCATGAGGACGCGACCGAAAAACTTCTGGATTATGCCAAAGGCCTTAAAAAAGAGACCTCTGCCCCGGCCGCCACCCAAGCTTGGCGCCAAGAGCCCGTTAACAAACGCTTAAGCCACGCCCTTGTCCAAGGGGTCGAAGACCATGTCGAAAAAGACACCCTTGAGGCTTTTGAAGAACTGGGATCCGCCCTGCAAGTCATCGAAGGCCCTTTGATGGACGGCATGAAAATTGTCGGCGAGCTATTTGGCGAAGGAAAAATGTTTCTCCCCCAGGTCGTGAAGAGCGCGCGGGTGATGAAGCGAGCCGTGGCCGTGTTGGAACCCCATATGAAGGGGACTTCCAAAAATGTCGACAATCGAGGAACGGTCGTCATGGCGACGGTCAAAGGCGATGTGCACGATATTGGCAAAAATATTGTCAGCATTATTCTTGGTTGCAATGGTTACCGAGTGGTCGATCTCGGCGTCATGGTTGCGCCTGAAAAAATCATGGACGCCGTCAATAAAGAAAAGGCAGATTTTTTAGGCCTAAGTGGATTGATTACGCCCTCTCTTGAAGAAATGAGCTACATGGCCAAACAAATGGAATCCGCCCGCCAAACGATTCCACTTTTGATTGGTGGTGCCACCACTTCGCAGCTTCATACGGCCGTAAAGATTGCACCCCATTACAATGGCCCGGTGGTGCAGGTCGCCGATGCCTCCTTGGTGATTCAGAATCTGTCACGCCTCACGGGCGATGCGCGGCCCATCTTCGAAAAAGAAAATCGCTCCAAGCAGGACAAAATGCGCGAGGCGTTTTTGAAGCGCAGCGAAGAGACGCAATTTGTGACTCTCGCCGATGCTCGCGCCCAAAGATTTGTCCCCGTCACGGTCTATCGACCCACCAGACCCAATCGCACGGGCGTATTTGACCTCAACCCCACTTTGGAAGAAATCATTCCGTTCTTCGATTGGTCGCCACTTTTTTGGAGCTGGGATCTTAAAGGAAAATTCCCATCTATTTTTGATCATCCGAAGTACGGTGAACCGGCTAGAAAACTATACGACGACACAAAAAAACTGCTGCAAAAGTGTGTGGACGAGCGCTGGCTTGAGACCAGAGTTCGAATGGGTATTTTGCCAGCTTACTCCGTCGACGAGACCGTCTTTGTCTCTTACCCAGATGGACAAAGAGAAATCCCTGTTCGGTTTGCGCGCCAGCAGCGCAGCAAGCCTAAAGGTGAAAAGTATTACTGCCTTTCTGATTTCATCCGCCCGCAGGGCGAGGGCGATCATATGGGTGTTTTCGTGGTCAGCTCGGGTCGAGCGCCTGTCGCCAAGGCCGCCGAATTTGAACGCAAGGGTGATGACTACAACTCCATCCTCATGAAGTGCTTAGGCGATCGCTTAGCCGAAGCCCTGGCCGAATGGGCGCACATTCAATTTAGAAAATTCATGGGAAGTGATGAAAACTTCACGCTGGATGAGCTTTTGGACGAAGATTACCAAGGCATCCGACCCGCCCCAGGGTATCCGGCATGTCCTGATCACAAGTTGAAAGAAGACATCTGGATGCTCTTGGGCGGACCAGAAAAACTGGGTTCTCATCTGACCGAATCTTTGGCCATGGACCCGCCTGGCACAGTGGCCGGGTTTATGTTCTATCACCCAGATGCTCGTTACTTTCAAATTCAAGGCATGGGCGAAGATCAAGTGCAGGCCTTAGCCAAAGCCAGGGGCATTCCCGTGGATGAAATGCCTCGCTGGTTGGCCTTTCAGAATTAGGTGAGAATGGACAAAAACGGAAAATACTGGCGGCTCTCTTGGATTTTACTCGGGATTGTCGCTCTCTATGATATTTTCCCTTACCTCTTTCACCAAAAAGAGTTCGCCCATCGGGATATCGTCTACGTCTATGCTCCCATTCGCTCTTGGTTTGCCGAACAGCTTCGGCACGGAATTTATCCCTTTTGGGACCCATTTATGGGGCTTGGTCGTTTGGCGGATGCCTGGACTACTATTCCCGTAGACTTACTTT
>JBFWON010000007.1:0-62560 GCA_050250515.1 Bdellovibrionales bacterium
GGAACTATGGTCTTTTTGCGAGCAGGGTTTGGACCTGCTCGCAAGAGGGGAATTACCTAATTAACCTGCACCTCTAAGGTGACATTCGAAAATCGAGCATACGCCCGGATCATTACATAGATCTTAGATTCGCCGCGCAAATTCATCGGACAGGATTCGCTACTACTGGATTTATAGGGCCGACAATCAAAAGATCTGACCGTTGGCGCTTCTTGTTTTTTCACATAGAGATCCGCATCCCCCGGACCTCCTCGAATGGTAACGTTGGCTTGATTCGCGCCGTCTGGCAAATGGACGACAAAGTGCAATTCCTCCCCTTTCTCAGAAGTGAGACCGGAGATTGGTTTCCCTGGCACCAACCCTGGATCTTGCGGATTCTCCGGCTCTTCGATATGGCCAGATAATAAATAACTAATATTTAAAAGAAGATTGGGTGTGGCAGCTCCCGCATTAGTGATGCGATTTGACACGGCACCAGAGCGCAAGGCCTGCGCCACTTGCGCCGGCGAATCGCCGGGATGGCTCATTAAATGAAGCGCGGCCGCCCCCGCCACATGGGGCGAAGCCATGCTGGTTCCACTCAAGCTCGCCGTCGCCGATGAGTTGGAGATTCCGAGCGACAAGATATCCACACCCGGGGCAAATAGATCGACGCAGTTTCCATAATTGGAAAAACTGGCCCGTTTGTCGGCTCGATCCGATGCGGCCACCGTGATAGCCTCTGGCACGCGAGACGGCGAGGTCTGACACGCATCTTCGTTGGAGTTGCCCGCAGCCACAACAAAGGTGACGCCGGCCTCTATCGCCGCCCGAACGGCATCATCAACGGCCTGCGAAGACGGGCCACCTAAACTCATATTGGCGACGGCCGGTTGGACGTGGTGACTGGCGACCCAATCAATTCCCGCGATCACATCGGCGTAGCTGCCAGAGCCGTAGCAATCGAGGACCCGAACGCCAAATATTCGCGCCGCTTTCGCTACGCCGTACAGCTGACTGCCGATCGTTCCGGCCACATGGGTCCCATGCCCGTTGCAATCCGTCGCATCGGAATCCTGATCGACAACATCAAAGCCGCTTTGAGCGCGACCGCCAAACTGTTCGTGACTGTTCAATACACCCGTGTCGATCACATAAACATTCACCTCCGCGCCCACGGCGGGCTGATAATATGTAGCGTCCAGTGGTAGATTCGCCTGATCTAATCGATCCAGCCCCCAAGGGGCTTGGCTTTGAAGTTCGGAAAGCGCAACTTCGTGATCCTTTTCAATATATTCAACCCGCGGATCTCGACGTAGCTTTTCTAATTGTTCATCTTCCAGATGATAGACTCCCCCTTTTAATACCCGCTTGAATTCGTAGCGGGCTCTGGGCACGCCATATTCGTCGGCCAACACTTGCGAGATTTCGCGCCCGGTCGCAAATCCTCGAATGGCGGTGGACGTCATCTCCGCGCCCGGCTTGAATACGACAATGTACTGTTTCGGATCCAGCGATCGTCTTGGTTTCGAGCAAGCCGCTAAAACACAGAAAATAGATAGAAGCCATAATCTCCTCATGAACACCCCCCGACGGCTAAGACCAATGGTCCTGTAAAAAGGGTTAACAGGACCTGTAAAATCTTGCTGTGTCGGAATCGCTTGGGTGAGACGCTTCATCCCCCCCCGTCTTGACCGCTGCACCAAGGTCTCGGCAAGATAGCCACTGATGCAGCCAATAATTGAGGTCCGCGGATTGAGTTTTGATTATCCGGGATTAAGAGCGATCGACAATATTTCATTCACTCTCCCGAAAGGGAGCATTACCGCCCTGGTGGGGCCGAATGGCGCCGGCAAAACCACTCTTATGAAGTGCCTTGTGGGCCTCGAAGTCCCCATGACCGGAACCATCACTTTGGACGGGATCGATGTTCTGCACGACCCGGCCCAGGCTCGCACGCGAGTCGGATATCTGCCCGACTTCTTCGGACTTTACGAAGGACTGAGTGTGGAGAAATGCATGATCTACTCCGCCCTTTCTCACGGCATCCCCTGGGAGAATTTGGACGACAAAGTCGACAGCGCTCTACACATGGTCAATCTGGAAGGCAAAAAGTCAGCCCAGGTCCACGAACTGTCCCGCGGTATGCGCCAGCGACTGGCCATAGCGCAAAGCCTGGTTCATCATCCTAAAATTTTGATTCTGGATGAGCCCGCCTCTGGACTTGATCCCGAGGCTCGTGCCTCTCTCGCCCAATTGTTTCGAAGGCTCAATCGCGAAGGCATCACGATGCTGGTTTCGTCTCATATTTTATCGGAGCTCAGCGAGTATGCGGATCACCTGCTTTCGATGCGCCAAGGTCGGCTCCTTGACCAGCAAGTTTCCATCACGCAGCTGAAACGGAGACTGGTTGTCCGGGGCCTGCCGAAGGCGGAAAATTTTCCGCGGATCGAAGCCATCGCCCCGGCCGGAACCAACTATGAAGAAGGGTTGTTCTACTTCGACTTCACTGGCGAGGACAAAGAACTTCCCCGTCTTCTCCGCCAAATTGTTCAAGCTGACTTCGAAGTTCTTGAGTTCTACTTGGAGCGAGACATTTTGCAATCCAAGTACCTAGATCAAGTTCGCCGGGAGTCCCCGTGAGCACTTTGACCCGAGTTTTTCGTCATCATCCCGAAATTCTGCGCCACCTTTGGCTCGAGATCAGCCCCTTACGGCTTTTGATTGTTCCTTTTGTCCTGATTTTGGTCGCGGCTATGTCCTGGACCGAAAAGAGCTCCTACTACGACAACCTCGGGCGAATTTTGACTGTGCTCCGACTCTCTACGGTTTTAATTCTTTTTGTATATGGCAGCTGGCTCGCCGCCCAGTCTTTTTTAAGCGAAGTCAATGGCAACACTTGGGTCTTCCAACGATTGTCGGCGATTCCTCCTTGGCGAATGACTCTTGGTAAACTATTCGGCGGTCCAATTTATGCTTGGTATGGAGCGCTGATATCGGGTGGACTTTATCTCTTGGTCCTACAAACCTGTGATCTTTCTATTCTGGCCAAAAATCGAAATTTTCAAACGCCGTATTTGAGCTTAGTGGCCATTGTCGCGGGCGGTTTGCTCAGTCACGCGCTTTCTATTTTGGTGGCCATCGCCATCTCTCGTCGCAGCCAAGGTCGTGATAAAACGAATGCCTTCTTTTCCGTTTTTCTGGGCGGTTTTTTAGCCACCTATCTTTGGAGTTATGCCTTACGTCTGACACCCGTATACTGGTTTTGGCAGGAGAGCACGGAGGCCATGTCGGGAATTTTGACCGTGGGCACACTCACGATTTTCGCTATCTTGGGCGTTGGCAGTGAAATAAAAGGCGAGCTCTCAAGACCGAGCTTGCCTTGGGTTTATCCGCTCTTCGCGGTCGTCCTAACGGTGCTGATCGCAGGATTTTCAGTCGGTGACGAGGACATCAACTACATCACTGTACTTCAGTGGCCTTTGTTGATTTTTGGTGCATTGACTCTGCTATTGGCCATGGCCCATCGTCATGATCCCGTTGAATTTCGACACCTTTTGCAGACTTATAGAGAAAGAAAATTTACGGATCTGCTGCGAAGCCTACCGATTTGGCTGGTGAGCTTTGCCATTTTAACAGGGCTCGGCCTGATAGCCTTGGCGTTAAGGTCCGGCGTAGAATCATCAGTGACTCCCACGGCCATCTGGTTTGTCAAAGACGTTAGTTTGGATCCCCTAAAGCTTTTGTTCTTGGCCGCACGAGATGTGTCGTTGATCATTTTGATCGGACTGCAACTCAAACGACGCCATGCCGATCTTATGTTGTTCTTTTGTTTCGGGCTTTTGTACGTGGTCTTTCCCACTTTGTTCGTCTCGAGCTCGGCAAAGACTCTTTTTATGGCCTTTTACCCGATCACAAATTCTTCGGACCAAGGGCCCCTCACTTTATTGGCGGTGGTGGCGCAGGCCCTATTCGCCGGTGGAACCTGCGCCATTCTGCTGACCAAACGCCGATAAGGACATCTTGCCCCGCCCTAAATCCAGTCTGGACTTGTTGAATGGCGTCGCCCGCATCAATATTTTAAGAATGAAAACACTATTTTTTTTGATTCTGGCTCTACCCGTTCTATCGTCTGCGGCGGATATTCGAAGCTGTTTAGTCGACCCCCCGGCCACGTTGACAACCGGTTGGCCATGGGTGGCCTATCCAAAAATGGAACTAAAAGAAAAAGACAAAACCTTCAAGATTACAGAAGTTGGTTTTTTTAATGGAGGCGATCGCTCCATCCTAGCTCGGGGCGAGGACTCCACCGGAAAATCCTACCTAATGTTCCCGGGAACCAACGGCAGCTTCGAAAGCCTGCGGGGCAACTGCAAATCTCACCCACAGCCCAAACTCGACGCCATGTACATTCAGTACAACGAAGCCGAGAGCAAGCGCTCCGAAGCGGCCCTGCGACGTCTTAAAGAGATGGACAAGTACAAGACTTGCCTCCTAGCCAAACCGGTTGAAGTGACCTTAAGAGAGGGCGCTCGAACTTCGCGCAATCTGAGAGAGGGTTGCCGAACCGTGCTCGTTGGCCAGATGGTCAAAAGAGACGCCAAGACGGATAAATTTATTCGAATCTCAGACGATGGACCAGACGAAGAATCCATTAAGGGTCCAGGAAATGGGCGGCTGGTACTTGAAACCTGTTCAGGGGATCGAATTTTCGTCGACGATCGCGACTTAGACGCTAAAACAGCGGGTGAAGTTTACCATCGATTTTTCCATTGTAAAAAGAATGAGCCATCGAATACGTCACCCATGCCCGAGCTTCAAAGTCTGCCCGAGCCCGGATCACCGACTTCGATTTAGGCGCGAAATCGATGCAAAACAAGTCCATGGGTCGGGTCATAGGGCGAAACCCCCACTGTGACCTTGTCGCCGACAATGACTCGAATGCGGAACTTCTTCATTTTACCGCACAACTGGGCGGTCACTTCCACACCGTTCTCAAGCTGGATCCGATAGATCCCGCCACCGGCGATGTCGGTGATTCTTCCTTCACACTGTACAAGATCTTCTCTAGCCATAACGCCCCACCACTAACGTAGTTTTTTTCCGCAATCGAGACAGAATTGATTTCGATCTTTTCGCCGGCTCGCATGTTTTTCTTCGTCACAGCGAACTTTGATTTTGGAGTTCACCACTTCGCCACAAGTGGGACAATGCCGAATGGGCACGTTCGTCCGACCATGGTTCATGTTGGTGCATCGGCCATTATCACTCATAAGGACACCACCAGGCGCCGGAGAATGGCCACATTAAGAAGTTCGGAGCGCGAACGCACTCCGAACCATTCAATTTTAATTCTAATAACGGCTACGGCCGCCACCACCGCGACTAAATCCGCCGCCGCCACCGCCGCTACGACCACCCGTGCGGGGCTCCTGAGGCTTCGCCTCAGAAATATTGAGCTGACGACCTTCATGCTCACGTCCACTCAGGCTCTCAATACACTTAAGAGCTTCGTCATCTGTGGACATTTCAACAAAGGCAAAGCCTTTGCTTCGACCGGTGTCACGATCGGTGATCACGCGAGCGGATTCGACAGCGCCGAATTGCGAAAAGAGGTTTGTAAGACTGTCTGAATCAACCGAGAACGACAAGTTCCCGACGTATAGTTTCTTTCCCAAGATATCTCCTATGCTGGGGCCGCAAAGGAGGACTGGAACCGAATGCTCAAGGACTCTAAGTGCGACAATGAATACTCACCAACCTACCAGTAAACTGCGATTTATCAAAGAACTATCACTGGGCATGGCATTTATCGGGAAAATGCGGCGCCAAATCAAAGGTGGTCACGATGATATCGATCATGACTTGCTTGGCATGGGCACTTTGCCGTGGCGTTTGAATTGAAGGGGTGTTCTTACTTGCCTCGACCCACAATCGCAGATAGACGGCTCTGGATGAAAATCCTCTTGGCTTTTTATATGATTATAGTTCCAATCCTGGCATCGGCGGACGACTGCGGCAAAGTTCAAACTATGATGTCAGAAGGCCGCGTAATTTCTCTGTTCACCCAAGAAGCGGTTCGGTTCTTTAGAATTCAAACAGGCTTCTATCAAAAGTGGACAGGGCCTGAAGATGAACGATTGAAGGCTGTTTGTCAGAAAGCCTCGGATGCAGCGGAAGTCGC
Source organism: Bdellovibrionales bacterium (assembly GCA_050250515.1). Classification (GTDB taxonomy): domain Bacteria; phylum Bdellovibrionota; class Bdellovibrionia; order Bdellovibrionales; family UBA1609; genus JALHOQ01. The sequence continues at coordinate 6,164 of JBFWON010000007.1, forward strand.
TGGCGAGGGCGCCGTTATATTCATTGGATTGGACTCGAAGTTATATAGTCTACTATCCGAGTCCACTAACTCTTGGGTTTCACACACCGGGCTCCTCTTTCGCACAAATGATTCGTGGGGAGTCATCGAGAGTCGTGCGCCAAAGGGAAGCTCCCGACTTACCCCACTTTGTGCCTTTGTTCGACGGTCCGCCGACTACCGCTTTGCGATCGCTCAGGTCCGGGAGCAATTGAATCCTGGTCAATTGAAATCGTTGAAGGCGAGTGCTCTCGAAGAGGCCGAAAAATTCTATGATTTTTCTTTTAATCTAAATGATTCCCACCGAAGCTTTTGCTCGAAACTCACCTACCAAGCCTATCGTGCGATCGGCATTGATTTGGGTCACCCGCACTCCCTCGCGCGGTTATTGGCACAATACAAAGGACCTGAATCACGTCGACGCGATCTCAGCTGTTTTTGGCGTGCGTGGATGCTGAATACCCGCCTAATACGAGGGCGGCTCCGTGCAGAAACTGATTTTCAGCATCTCACGATCACCCCGGGCGACCAATATGATTTGGCGCGCGAGGGTTTAGATGATTCTTCTATCCCTTTTTTCCTGACATTCGAAATGTAGAATTCAAATCCTCGCACTAAAGTTTAATGGACTTAGAGGCGCCCTGGAAGTTGGTCAGCCCGAGACCTAATAGTTGGGAAAAGGTGTAAAGCAGGTCGCGCTGATCATAACTGGATCCATTGTAAATGTTCCCAGGAGACATGAAGTTTCGGCCACCCGCTACGATGGTTGGTGAACCACCAATCGATTGATTGCCCAAGTTGGCCCAATGTTGTCCGTCATCTACACCAAAACCAGCGTGCACGATTGTGTTGTCCAAGATTGAACTGCCGCTAGGATCATTTGTCGCCTTTAACTTGTTTATAAGGTCAATCACGATGGAAAAGAACATGCGATCGCGAGTCACAACTCGACTATATCCTAACGGATCATCGCCATAATCACCTGAATTCCAGTTGGTCCGTTGATGAGAGATGAGATGAGGCTCGACCCCTGCAATATCAACTCCATTGTATCGGAGATTCGTTGGTGCATTGGTAAACGAACGGCCGGCGGTTTCGCCGTCTAGCATGAGGCTTACCGATCGGCTTACATCGCAGGCAAAAGCGATTCGAATGAGGTCATTCATTGCGAACATGCGGGCCAAGTAGGTTTTGCCGTCGGTGACCTTGTTTGAATCGACCGATGGGTCAATTGTTGGCGATTCGCAACTGGTCTGCGGATTCGGATCCGGCATGGGAGTCGGCGTTGGAGTCGGCGTTGGAGTCGGCGTGGGAGTCGGAGTGGGAGTCGGAGTTGTCGCTATAAGAGTTTCCAGATCACGAAGGGCCGAAAAGTATTGGTCAAGGCGAATTTGATCCGACTTACCCAATTTAGATTTGAGATTATTGATATCCGCCATGGCACCATTTAAAATGGATGATTCTCCACTGGCTGAAATTGACGCCGTACCAAGCCCCACAGACTGAGTCTGAGCCATGGGCTTATTCGCAACCTGAGCCAATAGGATCCGATAAAGGTCTCCGGGGTTGGATATTCCTCGAACTGGCTGACCATTTTTGAAGGAGATATTATTGCTTATAGTTGGTTGATCGTCGGCTACTCCCGTCATTCCACCGAACAACACGATAGGATTCAATCCCATTTTTGCGGCCACCACTTGCTCGAATGAGTCTTGAGCGTTGCTGGTTTGGGGATTTCCATCCGCAGCCCGACCCGTCAGCCAGGTTGTGCAAGCTGCAGAGTGCCCTCCACCCACTTTGGTGGTGTCGCGCGCACTGTTCTTAATCGCTTTGACCAAAGAAAAATCATTAATACTCGACGAAAATGCCGATAACACCGGAGTTAATTTCGCACTGGATAGCAAGCCGGTAGTTGCGGGATCCCAAGCGGGATTTCCGGAACGATTGTTGGTTCCGTTGGGAATGTAGATTCCGACATAGCGCCGCGGATCCGCGGCCATTGCCGCGAGTGCTCTCGACATCGGGAAAAGGCTCTCCATCAGAGGTAATGTGAAGACCACGCCGGAGGAAGTAATGAATGTTCGACGATTCACCTTATACTGGCTCATTGGCTCTCCCCATTTTGCATCATGAATTGGCGGGTCGACACTATCCTTTTCAGCACATCTGAGATCTTAGTTGTCTCGGTGATATTACCCGAACCGATACTTTCAGCGACGCATCGATCATCCACGCTGGCCACCGCGCGAGTCAAAGCCACGCTCAACAGTTTTCTAACCAGGCATGCTTTCACCCGGGTGGAACTATTAAAGTAATTGGACAATTCTGCCGCGGAACGAATGGAAGCACCATCTGGCAAAACGACGGCGGAATCGATCGGTGTGTTGTTCAGCTCCGGGTAACCTGTCCGCCATCTTCCGAGAAAGTCAAAATTCTCAAAGGCAAATCCATAAGGATCCATTCTTGAGTGACAGGTGGCGCAGGCTGGATTTTGTTGATGCAGAGCTGCGATTTCTCGTGGTGTCGCATTTGGAGGAACAGTGATGTTGGGAAATTGAATTCCCGGAGGAGGTGGTGGAATGTCCTCACAGACGATGTTGTTGGCGATGACCTGCCCTCGAACAACAGGATGGGTTTCATCAGGAGCTCCGGAAGTCGCGACCAAAAATGAAGCCTGTCCTAAGACCCCTCTTCGGGGGGTTGCGCTGATATCGGTCTTCACGAAGGTGTTTGCATTACTCCCAGAAAACGCGACACCATAGTGATCGGCCAAGGCTTTGTTCAGAAAGGAGTAGTTCGCGTTAATTAACGTCATGATCGCTCGATCTTGACCAATAATATCTTTAAGGAAGAGGTCAGTTTCCGTAATCATCGAGGAGCGCAAAGAATCACTGAGGCTCGGCGAGACAAGATCGTCCAGTTTTCGGTTCAACAACCAATCTCGTTTCAAGAGATTCGCAAGGCGCAAACCTTTTGGATCCTTAATCATTCTATCGATTTGGAGCTGAAGGCCGGAATCAGTGTTTAAGGCCCCAGATTTCGCCGCTTCAAAGAGTGCATCGTCCGGCATGGTTTGCCAGAGGAAGTAAGACAAGCGGGTCGCGCGCTGATAGCCATCCAATTCGAAAGAAATTCCTTCTTTATTCGAGGCATCCGAGGGAAAAGAAATAAAAAGGAAGTTTGGGCTAACGAGTAATGCTTTGATCAACGATCGAAGACTATCGTCAAAAGCGGACTGACTTTTCATCAGGGCCAGCAGCCGGGAGTATTCGTTGGCAGCGCCGACATCTTGAACGGGTCGCCGCCAGGCTCGCAAAGTGAGCGATCTTATAATCGAGTCGAAACAAGTGTCCGTCACGTTGGATTGCCCAATCGCGCAAGCGGCCAGTCGGCTGTAGGCGCCACCGGCCATAGATTTTGTTGCGATCACTTCGTCGGCAAGAGCTCCCGCCGCCTGCCAGTACTTTTGTGCTGTTAGCATGGAGATCGGATTGAGCGACGTATCGTTGGAAAACTTCGAAAACCCGACGGTTCCCAACTCAAATAGTTGGACTGAGCTTTGAGTCGAGTTCGTAAACAGCAAATCTCGAACTGTATTGTCGTACTCGTCATTAGAGAGCAGTCGAGCCCCGACCCGGCCCGGAGAATAGGTCGTTCCGCACGATTTGGCCAAATTGGCGGGCGGCGAATCACTATTAATGGTCTTGCTTGAGTTATCGAAGGCCCGGAAGGATTTACCGCAGTTTTGGAATCCAAGAAAGGACACGACCATGAGCACGCCCGTTAATAGGCGACTCCGAGAAAAACGCCGCAATTCTCACCACCCATGTGAACTTTGACCCCAAGACCGGACGTGCCTCTGTTAAAAATTTAGAGCATTTTGACGCCGTTTACGAGCCAAAGCTGAGAGACGTTCTATTCTGAGACAGGCTAAGCGAAGGCGCCCGTTTTTCATGCTGGAATTCGGGTTCGAGTTACATCCCCTTGTAGCGGTAACCTTTTTGGGTAAAGATCGCCTTGATTTGATCGCGCTTGTCGCCCTGAATTTCAATAAGTCCAGCCCCCTTTGCCAATCTAAAGGTGCCTCCCGATCCGCATTTTGCTTTGAGCTCCTTGCAAAGCAAACTGAGAAAAGTCTCGTGCATCGGCAACTGATCGATCACGGTCACGATCTTGCCACCGCGACCACCTTTTTCGATTCGAAAGACCGCCACCCACTTGTGGCTCGCAACGAACTCCAATGGTGCCTGCTGATCTGGCTGCTTATCGCTTTCACTGATCTTGGCTTTGTCCTTAGGGTCGTCCGACCAAACAAGTCTTTTATTCTTATCCGAGCTCATCCAGTCCTTCTCAATGCGTTTTGAATTGCGGTCAACAACAAATGCTGGAAAGAGCTGGGAGCTTCCGCTATAGAAGCCACTATGGATTCACTCGGTCTGACCGATAAAAACAATTGTGAGCTCTTTGCCGGTGACACGGTTCAAATTGTCAACGGAGCCAATGCGGGAAAAACCCTTTACAAGATTCGAGCTTCCGCCAAATCGTACACCATCGAAGGAAGTCTGAGCCCAGAGGCTGACGCCTCCCCGTCGATTCAGATTAGTTGCAAGAAAGTCATGCGGGTCAGGTCGCCCGCTTAAGGGATTGGATAATTTGATCCAACTTGCTTAAAAACTGAGAACGCGCTTTCTTATCCATGGCAGACGGTCCGCCCTCCCATATAACGCAAGTTTTGCATGAGTTCGCGATTGGCCACAGCCTGGCCCACGTTGTCTTCGGTAAATTCGTGGCCCTTAGGGCCAAGCACCCGAGCCTTCTTTTTCACACAGCGCTCGGCCAAAAGAATATCTGCGGTTATCACGATGTCGCCGCTTGCGACCTTGTCGATAATCCAGTCGTCGGCGGCGTCAAATTTTCCGGGAACAACCATCATCTCCACCAAGGGTGACAGCGGAATCGTTAAGTATTTGTTGGCGACGACGAAGACTTTGATTTGGTAGCGAGCCGCCACCTTGTAAGTCTCTTCTTTGGTCGGACAGCCGTCGGCATCGATGTAAATTTGAGTCATAACTCGGCCCTGATCATTCTAAAACTGACGGCGCTGAACGCGGCCACCACGGCGACGATTTCGAAATCGTGCGCCGCCGCCTTCAATCGCCGCTTTGGCTTTGCCCTTGGACATTATACGACTGTTGGCCACCTCATCTGAATGGTAAGGGTGATCCCGATCTACATGAATGGGCAACGCAATTAGCTTTTCAATATCTCGAATGAATGAGCGTTCTTCGGCATCGCAAAACGACAAAGCAATACCTTCAGCTCCTGCACGAGCGGTGCGACCGATGCGATGAACGTAGGACTCCGCCACATTGGGAATTTCATAATTGATCACATGTGAAATCAGATCCACATCGATTCCGCGAGCTGCAATATCAGTCGCGACCAATACACGAACGCGACCCGCACGAAAATCTTGCAGTGCACGCTGGCGGGCCGCTTGCGACTTATTGCCATGGATCGCGGCCGTGGCAATGCCATTTTTCTCAAGGTTTTCGCTCACCCGGTTGGCTCCGTGCTTGGTTCTGGTAAATACAATAACCCGCTCGAACTTTGGATCCTGCAAAACGAAACGAAGTAGGTCGCCTTTTCGTTTGCGTTCAACATACATCAAGGATTGTTGAATCCGCTCGGCCGTACTTGAAACCGGCGTGGCTTCAACAGAGATCGGATGGCTCAACATAGAGTCTGCCAGTAGCCTAATTTCCTTTGGCATCGTGGCCGAAAAGAACAGGTTTTGCCGCCGCGGCGGTAGCATGGCAATGACCTTACGGATATCATGTACGAAACCCATATCCAGCATGCGATCGGCCTCGTCCAAAACAAAGATTTCTAGGTTACGCAAACTTAGATATCGCTGATCTATCAGATCAAGCAATCGCCCCGGCGTTGCCACCAGCACATCGACTCCACCCCTCAGGCTATTGACTTGGGCACCCTGGCCTACTCCCCCAAAAACAACGGAGTATCGCAAATTCAAAAATTTGCCATAGGTCCTAAAACTATCGTGAATCTGAATCGCCAGTTCACGAGTCGGAGTTAAGATAAGCGCTCGCGCTTGGCGCGGCACAAGCCGGCGGTGAGTTTGCGACAAATGCTGAAGTATCGGCAGAGCGAACGCCGCCGTCTTGCCAGTTCCAGTTTGGGCGCAGCCCAAAAGATCCCGACCTTCAAGAAGAGAGGGAATGGCTAGCTTCTGAATAGGTGTAGGCGAGGTGTATCCACTGGCTTTAAGTGCGCGCTGGAGTGGATCGATTAGAGCAAGATCCGAAAACAAGTCGTTCGCTTTCATATTCCTGCTTTCAAGGATAGTTTGTCGGCACTGGAATGGGAGGCGGTCCTTCCACGTATCCTCGAGTGTTGCCCTTGACTTCTCCAGGGATCACCCAGTGGTCGGTACGGATGTCGTTGAACTTAACGACGACTGTTCCATCTTCATTTTTTTGGATGTCTTCCACGACGACGCTGCAGATAATTTCTCGCTTGGTGGAGATTTTGACGAAAAGTCGGTCTGCCCGATATTTTTCAATCAAATTTACCGCCTTTTGATCCGTGTGCAACTCCAGCATCCGTGCGCCTTGCCACTTATGATTATACTTGGCGTCCGGGCGCCTCACGACGATATAGAGCACCTTTTTCTCTTCACTCATTTCTACTTCTCCAATGTTTTGTTTCAAATGTTTCAAATTGAAAGGCCAATTGATCGGCTTCGTGCCAAAATAGTTAAACCTCTTGTGTACCACATTTGGCACCCCATGTCGCGGCCCATGTAAAAATGACTTTGGGGTGCTGACTGAGCGCCTCAACGATACTCAGTATGGTGAGTGAAGCCGCCCAGGCCGGAGCAAAACTCGTGCGCCTGCGAGTGCACCAAACGCAGCTGCAGGCCTGCGCTCGTTCAATTCACGGTCAAATTTGTTGAACAGGTCACATTATATCCACTAAAAGTATATGATCCCGGATTGGCCCTAAGAAAAGAACCGCCGCCGTATGGATTGGGAACAAATTCGTTAAATTTTATCGTATCGCCGTCGCGCGCACCAGTAATTCTACCCCCGGTGGGGAGGACTAAATAACCAGAGATTCCAGCCGGATTGGTTTTTATCGTCAATGCGGTAGGCTGATTCGCTTTGATTGGATTCACACTGAAAGTGAGCGTACATCCGGTGATTGGTTGAGTTTGGGGAGCGCCTACTACAACCTTAATGGATACGGACCAAGTGCCCACAGCGGGGGGGCCGTATTCAGTCAAGGTGGCGGTGTAAGTTCCCGGCGCGGGATAAATATGGGTGAAAGGGACAAAGGGGCACTCCCTGTCACAGGGTGGAAACCGCATCCACGCCGATGTTCCATCTCCAAAATTAAGAGAAGCCGGCCCGCCTCGGGCGTTGCCCGGTAGATTAACTGTTCCAGTAAAGACCATTGAAAGCGGTAAAGAGCCCGGAGCCGCGCTAAGAGTGCTATGGCCGGTCGCCCTTTGAAGGATGGGCTTGTCGGCGCTCGTACTATTTTCTCCTATCTGAGACCCATTCTTAAAGCTCGAGTAAGGTGAGCAGTTCACGATCCCCGAAAGCAAAAAGCAAGTACCTAAAACCGTTCTTGTGATTTTAATGAAATCCATCTGCGTCCTCCAGTTTCTCTAAGGATAGTTGGGTCCCGCACATTTCTTAGCTGATCCATTTGACGAGATGGTCTCAATCCGAGATCGAATAAGGATAAGGCATTCAAAGGTGGGTTTTGATTGCGTGGGGAAAATCACAAATGCTTATCTCTCAGTTGCGAGTCAAAAACCAAAGGTCTAGATCAATCGCATTTCTCCGTTAAACACGTCAGTGACACACTAAAAAATGTGTCAATGTGTCAGTCGCCCAGGAACTTGCCCCTTGACAATGTCCCTTTAAAGGGACATAATGGAGTTCGAAAATGACGGATTGGCTAAAGGTATTCATCTATGACCCGGCACGGACTGAAATCCAGCATTGGCCGTTGGAGGTAAAAAAGGACTTTGGCTCGATCCTGACGAAGCTACAAAAGGGCGACATCGTTGGTTATCCAGATACTAAGCCTGTGCTTAATTTAGCGCCAGGCGCATTTGAAATTCGCCTTAAGGATGCCAGCGGAGCCTATAGAGCATTTTTTGTTGTCAGATCAAGGCTTCAGGAGATTGAAACTGGCAAAAAGAGATTAAAAGCTTTTTTAAAGGAGTTGGCAGATGAAAACTAAGCGCGGAAAAAAGAATTATGTGGTTGCCCATACGCCCGAAGAGATCGCTCAGGCCCTCGGCCTTGACTCCCCTGTCGATGCGGCACTCATCGAATATAAGGCCCGCTTGTCTGCACTGGCTACCAAAGTGATTGCCAGCTCGGACTACTCGGTCAATGACATTGTTAAGCGCTCCGGCGTTGCCAGATCCAAGGTCTCCGCCATTAAAAATGGCGCCCTCGCCGGAATTTCTAGCGATTTATTCTTGAAGGTCATTGCGGCCGCTGGCGGCAAAGTGACCTTTAAACTGGCTGGATAACAAAATTTCGACCTAATTTATTCGCGATCTTCAGTTGCGACCATTCTAGCTGGCGGCGCCAAGGATTCATTCCTTTTCGGACACTGCTAACGATGATTTGTCCTTGGCATTTGTCCATGTTTCTGGACGGTGGTCATCTCGTAATCCTCCTTCCAATTTCGATCAGTATAGTAGGTATTCTGTGGTTTACTCGAAAGATGATAGTGTCTATGAAAACACATACGAGATAATTTGAATTCGTTACCCTCACATAGTACATCGTCATTTTACCCACATTTTCGAATGCTCTAAGGAAATGATCCTGGTCGTTGCCCCGAATACATCCAGGCAATCCAATATCGGATTATAATAAGGAGCACTAACGCACCTAAAATGGACTTCGTCAGAAGAAATTCTTCAGAATAAAAATCGGTGTATGCGTGAACTCCAAGGTTTGCTAAATCGGTTGGCACTTCCTTCAAATCGCAATTAGCAATAAACCCACCATAGCGAACCAGTTTTTCTAGGCATTCTCGATCCGTCCTTGCGTCCCAAAAGGGATTTTTCTTCTCGGCCTCTATGTATGTCAGAAGCAGATCTCGATTTTTTTCTGTGTTGTGATACCTAAGTACTTCAATAGTCCCCACTATCAAAAGCCCAATTGAAGATAAAACAAGTATAGTAAGGTAGCCCCTCCAGATAATCTCTTTCATCATTGCTCCTTCCCCCAGTAGTCTTCAAAGGGAAACTCCTTTAGCAGATCGGTTGACGACATATCTAGAGGCTTGAATCCCAGGTCCTTCTCGACTCGTTGAGAGTCATCCCTTTCAAGGTCGAGGCCAGTCCCGAGAATCGTCACGTCCAGCCCCTTCCTATCTAAGCCAAGTACCTCCATGTTTTCCTGACCATACCCAAATCCTAAGAATAAGATCGCAGCACTCTCCTCCCAAATTGGGGCCAAATCTTTTCGTGTTACGAAGGGATTCCCCCCAGAAGCGATGCACGCATCCGCGTGTCCAGCAAGTTCCTCGGCTTCGATAGAATTAGGGTTGGCCGGAGCAAAGCCATATCTAAACTCTTTTTTGCGGAGAATTTCTATAAAATTAGCTTCCCCTGGAAGAGAAGGAAGACGACCGTAAACATGAAGAACTTTGGCCGCATAAATCTTCTTCCAAACTTCGGCATCTGAAGCTTTAGATCTGTTCTTGAGTGCAGTAAAGAAATAATACTGAAGATTCCGGTCATAGTTGAAATTGACGACAACCAAATCGTGCCAACCTTCAAACCTTTCGAGTTTTTCTAGCAAAACGCCAAATGCACATCCTCTAGGATTCAAGAAATTATTGGAAATTTGATTTTCCGCTTCGAGTCGCATCAAAATATCCTGAATAATCGGCTTGATGTACATAGCTTCTTCTGGATGATTCTTTAGATGTTCATCAATGGAACGAACGGCAGAATTCGCAAGCCGGTCCGCCTCAGGCCTCTGCGATTGCCGCCTGAGTTGATTCACTACGCGAACTTTCAAATCTTGACCTGATGGAAATTTACAATCCATCGAAACACCAGCACCAATTACGATAGTAACTTTTCGTTTTTTAGCTTGAGCCGATTCTCCCACTTCTCCCCCCAGATGTGAGTCATAAAATGTACCCAAAATGTACCCGTACTTCTTGATTTTGGACAGGCTTAAACAGATGTAGTTGAATTTAGGAAAATCGTAAGTCCCTGAATTTTCTCACTTGGTGCCCCGGGCCAGACTTGAACTGGCACGACAGTATGACCCGTCCCAGGATTTTAAGTCCTGTGCGTCTACCAATTTCGCCACCGGGGCCGATGGAAAATTAAGGCCCTAGAAGGTGACTTTAGTGGAGCGATCTGTCAATCTTTGGCCGACATGGCCGACATCAAAACTCTTCTCCGATCGTCCTTGGGACTGACGCGCGCCCTGATCCGCCAGTGCTGGTGGATTCTCATGGTGATTTTTTCTTTGGGCTTCGCCATGCAGCTGAGCCTTGAGGACACCGCCACGAGCACCCTTCCCACCGATGAAACCGCACGCATCATGGCCAATTTAACCTTGGCCGTGGGCGACTTGCTGTTCGGCATTTTGATTTTCTTTGCGCTGAGCTTTGCCTATTGGCGCCTGCGCCCACAAAAATCGCCGCGCTTTTTGCAAAAACCTTTCGATCGCCCCTACTTGGGCAGCTTTTTTGCCGAATATTTGCGCGTCTTAGGCCAAATTCTGCTCTGGGCCCTCTTAGTCTTGATCCCAGGCTTTATCCGCTACGTTCATCTGATTTTTGTACCCCTCATCGTTTTGTTCAGTTCGGACTACGAAGACGGCAAGATCGACGCACTGAAGCAGTCGCAATTAATGGTCAAGAACTGGTTCTGGTTTTTGCTAATTTTTTTGGCTCTGACCGGTGCGGCCCAGTTGGGCCTTGAGCTTCTACCCCTTGCGGCAGAAGCCCTCCATGAAATTCCGGCCCGCATTAGTCTTGGCCTAGTCGGCGTCTTGATCTCCGTATGGTCTTATAGTGTGATAGTTTTGATTTTTGAGCAGGAGATGCAAAAACAATGACCGATCTCACTTTCTCGGCCCGCTCCATTGCCCTTCGCGGGCGGGGCCTGACCTACGATGACGTTTTGATTGTACCCAGTAAATCGGCTGTACGCTCACGCAAGGACCCCAATTTGGGAGCCCGCGTGACTAAGCATCACCAAATCGGAATGCCCTTTATCAGCGCCAACATGGACACGGTCACCGAAGCCCCGATGGCGATCGCCATGGCTCAACTGGGTGGCTTAGGAATTCTCCATCGCTTTATGACTTTGGAGCAACAGGTGGCGGAAATTCGCCTGGTGCGGGAAGCCGGTTATGATTTGGTCGCCGCCAGCATCGGCGTCAACGAGGACGGACAAGAACGGGCGCAAGCCTTGGTCGATGCCGGCGCTAAAATTCTAACCGTCGATATTGCCCACGGCCATAGCGTCGCCATGATCGAAATTTTGCAATGGCTCAAAGATAAATTCGGTGATCGCATCGACGTGATCGCTGGCAATGTGGCCACACCCGAAGCCACTGAAGAATTGATTGCGGCCGGTGCGGATGCAATCAAAGTGGGGATTGGTCCTGGCTCTATGTGCACCACCCGCTTGATCACCGGATGTGGCGTGCCGCAATTGACGGCCATCGCCTGGTGTGTGGAGGCCGCGCGCGCGCATGATATTCCCGTGATCGCCGACGGAGGAATTAAATCCTCAGGCGATATAGTCAAGGCACTGGCCGCCGGGGCTGAAACCGTTATGCTTGGCTCTTTATTGTCGGGAACGTTAGAAACTCCCGGCCCCATTCATTATGGCAAAAAACACTATCGTGGAATGGCCTCTCGAGCCGCACAGAATAGCTGGCGCGGCGGTGTGCCTGAAGGCATGGCACCTGAGGGCGAATCCACCAGCGTCGCGGTCAAAGGTCACGTGCGCGATGTAATTCATGAACTGGCCGGCGGCCTTCGAAGTGGGATGAGCTATGTCAATGCCACTCAGCTATCGGAACTCTCTGAGTCCGTAAGATTTATCGAGATGACTCCAGCTGGCTATCGTGAGTCGGTGGCCCACGGACTTCGTTAATGTCAAAAATTGCCGTATTTGATTCCGGCGTGGGAGGACTCACGGTTCTACGCGCCCTTCGCAAAAAATGGCCGGGGGAAAACTTTCTCTACCTAGCCGACACCGCCCGCCTACCCTACGGGAACAAATCTCTCGGCACGATTCAAAAATATGTCGACCAAAACATTCGCTTTTTAGAGACCTATTCGCCCAAGGCGATTGTGGTCGCGTGCAACTCGGCTTCGACCGCACTTTTGAACACCACCAAAAAATACAACTTGCCGGTTTTTAACGTGATTGAGCCGGGTGCACGGCAAGCGGTGGCGAAGTCCGAAAATGGGCGAATTGGAGTTCTCGCCACTCGCACCACCGTGCATAGCGAAGCTTACCCAAAGGCCATTCGAAAACTAAAGCCTGAAACTGAGATCTTCCAACAGGCCTGCCCACTCTGGGTCCCGCTGGTGGAAGAGGGTTGGATTGAAGACCCAGTCACTAATTTGATTGTCTATCGTTATGCCTCACGCATCTTTCAGCAGAATGTGGATACAGTGGTTTTGGGCTGTACGCACTTTCCCGTTTTGATCCCGGCCATTTTAAAAGCCGTACAGTATCCCGTGCATTTGATCGATTCGAGCCTCGGCCTGATCGAAGATTTAGCGGCGATTGATCCCAACACCGCGCCCTCGGGCGGCCGACTGGATATTTTGAGTACCGATTTCTCGCCTCGTTTGGAAGAGACCATTCGCCTCCTGCTCGGCGAACCCTTCGATTCCTTAGAGTTGGTCGATCTTAAAGACTCATGACAGTGCGCAACTAGAGTTGCCCCCCCGCCCAATTCGGGGCGTGATTAAGCTTCACAAGGGGGAACTATGAAAATCACCAATTTGTTAGCCAGCTTGATCCTGAGCGCATTTGCTTTCAGCGCCCACGCTTATAAAACCGGTCACTTTGAGTGCAAAGCGGCCGATACCGCCTTACCTGACACTGTCTATGACATCGAAGACATCGCCGTAGGGACCGATACTCTACCCTACGTCAAAGTCACCACTCACTTTGCCGATAGCACTGAAAATGGACCCACAGTTCGCGAAGTGACGATGCGAGGTCTTGCGAATATCTCGATGAGCGGCGGACGCGAAATCTTAACCGTAGGTGGAATACGTCTAGTCTTTGAAGGCGACAACTTCCTTACCTGCCGCGAGTAAATTAGTTCCGCTAGAGCTCGGGCCGCGATGGGCGACCGAGCTTTAGCTTCTACGGGACAAAATCACAGTCTTCACGTTGCAAAACTCAAAACAGCCTTCGATTCCCAACTCGCGACCGAGGCCCGAGTCCTTGACTCCACCAAAGGGAGCCATCACATCGGAACGTACCATGTCGTTGATGCCCACCATGCCCGTGTCAAACTCTTCGACAGCCAATTGCCGGGCTCGATCCACATCGCGTGAAAAAATAGCTCCGCCAAGGCCATACTTTGACTCATTGGCCAGCTGCAGAGCCTCACGGTCCGAATGGGCCTCCACACAAGCGGCCACGGGGCCAAAAAGTTCTTCATCAAAGGCGACCTGACCTGGTCGAACATCCTTCAAAATCGTGGGGGGATAAAAACAGCCCGGTCCAGAGGCGACCTCTCCCCCAATCACGATTTTAGAACCCGTGGCTACGGACTTCTTCACCTGACGATCCAGCTCTTCGCGCAGATCCAGCCGGGCCATGGGTCCCACATCTGTATTCTCATTCAGCGGATCGCCGACGCGGGCCCGACCCATGCGAACCGCAAACTTCTCGATAAAAGTTGTATAATGCCGCTTGTGAATTATAAAACGCTTGGCGGCGATGCAGCTTTGACCCGTGTTTTGCAGCCTGGCCTCTGTGCATTTTTCGACCGCCAACTCGACATCGGCGTCCTCTAAAATCAAATAGGCATCACTGCCACCAAGTTCCAAAACCGTTTTTTTGATGTACTTTCCGGCGATCGAGGCCAAAGCACTGCCCGCTCTCTTTGAGCCGGTCAACGAGACACCACGCACTCGCGGATCGGCCACAATAGGCTCTATTTGGGGAACATCGATCTCGAGCCGCTGATAAATGTCTTCCGGAAAAGACTCTTGAAAAGCCTTTTCGATCAAACGCGCGGTCCCCCATGTGCTGGGCGCATGTTTAAGCAAAATCACATTTCCATTTAAGAGGGCCGGAACGGCAAATCGAACCACCTGCCAAACTGGAAAATTCCACGGCATCACCCCCAACAACACTCCGAGCGGAGTGTAATGGACATGATGACCTTTGGATGTGTGATACTCGCGGGATTTGATCCATTGAGGGAATTCTTCGCGCAGACGAGTGCAGCTCAGCACGCACTTATCAACCTCCGCCAGGGACTGACGAATTGGCTTACCCATTTCCAACGTCATGGAGCGGGCCAAGGCCTCTCGCTCGCCCCGTAAGACCGCCTCAAATCGTTGCAAGGCGCCCAGTTTACGCGTCAGAGTTTGCCTGGACCAATCTTGAAAAACCAGGTGGCCTTGCTCCAGCTGTTTTTCGACCTGAGCTTGATCTTGAAAACTATACTCCTCTAAAACTTCGCCCGTCGTCGGATTGATTGTGCGAATCATGGGGGCGATCCCTTCTTTTGCCCATGCCCGGGAAGCCACGCCGTGATGATGGCGCGCATGGCTTCATCCACGGACATCGTGGTGGGATGGACCCATGCCCTTGGAACAAACACCGTGTAACCGCCGAACTGGTAGCTCATGGGTAAGTAGACCGCAACGCGATCCTCTTTGGTCACGGCTTCGGGCAATCCTTCTAAAGAGGATCTCGTCATTAGACCCATCACTTCCAATTGTGATCCTGGAACTTTGACTAGAACGACTTGGTTCTTTCGATCCTTACTGGGTTTTAGATACTCTGTGAAATCCTTAATCGCCACATACACCGTTTTAAAAATCGGCATTTCACTTAAAAGATTTTCAACCAGTTTTAAAATTCCGCGGGTTAGGGGTCGATCCACAAACAAACCAAAGGCATAAATGACGACGAAAACCACTGCCACGCCCATACCAGGGATGTACAAAAAATCGGGCATAAAGGCTAAGAGCGTGGGGCGAGCATTTCTCTCTACCCAAGTTAAAAACCAAAAGAAAACATAAACCGAAAGTATAAACGGCAAGATGGTAAACAAGCCGCGCAAAAAAGTGGTCGTCACGTGTTTCAAGCGGTTTCTATCCTTCCATCCAGGCAAGTCACGATCATGGGCCTAGGCAATTCATTATAGTCGTTGGCCATCACCGCGCCGTAGGCGCCCACATCAAAAATCGCCAGAACCTCCCCCGCCTTCGGGGTCGGAAAACTTCGATCCTCCGCCAGGACATCGGTGCTTTCGCAAATAGGCCCGACGACGTCAAATACTTCCGTGGCTCGCGTATCGCCCTTGGCAGGAGTCAAGATTTCCATGCGATGATAGGCCTCATAAAGTGCTGGACGCATCAAAGCATTCATTCCCACATCAAGAATAATAAATTTTCGATCAAGACCCTGCTTGACATGGCGAATCTGACCCAGCAAAACGCCCATTCTCGCGACCAAAAACCGACCCGGCTCGATCAAGACTTGCGCCCCGGTCCCGTGGTTGGCGGTCAGTTCTTTCAGATAAGACTTGGCCAAAGACTCATCCTGAGCACCTTCCTCGCGGTAGTCGATGCCAAGCCCACCACCTAAATCAAGTCGATCTAGGGTCACATGCTGATTCTTCACTTCACGCCAAACTTCACCCATCCGACGGGCCACAAGCCCAAACATCTGGACATCCAAAATCTGCGATCCCACATGAGTGGCCAAGCCCCGCAAACGCAGGTGACTTCGATTTTTCATCCAGGCCAAAACATCGGGAAGCTTGCGAATGTCCAAGCCGAACTTGGATCTTTCTGTGGCGGTTTGTATATTTTTATGAGTCGGCGCTTGCACGTGAATGTTCATTCTCAGAGCCAAATCGGCCACCAGACCCGATTCGCGCGCCACCTGATCAATGACCTGTAGCTCTTCAAAACTCTCGACATTGATCTGAAACAGCCGATGTCGAAGGGCAAATTCAATTTCTTCTCGCCCCTTCGCTACACCCGAAAAAATAATGCGATCCGCGGGGAAACCATGGCGCATAGCTCTTTGAATCTCGCCCAAACTGACCACGTCGGCCCCTAAACCCAGAGCTGCAAGTGATCTGAGCAGACGCGCGTCCGCATTGGACTTCATGGCGAAGTGGACCTTGGCAGAGCTCGCGCTGAGCCATTGGGCCCTCTTGAGAGCTTCATTCAAATCGTAAAAATACATGGGTCGCCGACACTGCTCGAAGATTTGGCGCAACGATTGGGAGCCTTCGCCCTGCTTCACCACCCATTCCGAATCTTGTCGCTGAAATGCCATGCACCCGCCTCTCTTGACCTTCTCGTGAAGATAATCAAAACTCAAGGCAGATGCAGGGTTTCTTCCTTCAAAAATCGGCCAACGGTCTTCCGATCCCGGCCTATGAATTTGGTCGTATTGGTCCACGAGTCCTGATTCTAGGTGGCGTTCACGGGGATGAACGCGAAGGCGTCGATGCGTCCATGGCTCTTTTGGGCCGTTGGCAAGAATCCTTCGCCTTTCGACTGCGCGTCACCGTCGTTCCGGCACTAAATGTGGATGGCGTCTTACGTCAGCAACGGGTGAATGCCAATGGGGTTGACCTCAATCGCAATATGGCCACCAACGACTGGAGTCCCGAAATCGCTTCACCCCGCTATCACCCGGGACCCCGCCCGAATAGTGAACCCGAAACCCAGGCGCTCATTCGCCTACTGGAAGAGCGCCCACCCTGGTTTGTCTTATCACTTCACTCCTGGAAACCTCTGTTAAACGTCAATGGCGATTGTGGTCGAGAGGCGGCCGCCATTGCCCAACGAACCGGATATGAAATTCAGGAGTCAATCGGCTATCCAACTCCAGGATGTCTGGGAACCTACTGTGGGTTGGAGCGGGATATGCCGACCTTAACCTATGAAATCGAACGAGGCCTCTCCACCGCCGAGATCCTAGAGGTTCACGTCCCGGCGATAGAAGAAGCCCTAAAAGTCACCGAACACACAAGGCGAAAGACATTATGATCATTGGCACGCGAGCCCCCGAAACCTTAAGGCCTTTGATTGAACAAGCTAGCGAAATTTCGGCCGACTGGCCTTCCCACCGCCCGTTTCCTCCCGACATGGTCCACGCCATTGAAGAAGCCGTAGGACTGATAGACCGTGGAAAGGTGCGCGTAGCTTCCCCCACCGAAACCGGTTGGGAGATTCACAGTTGGCTCAAGCAAGCCATCCTCTTGTATTTTCGCATTCATTTGGTCGATGAAATCCATGTAGAGCCCTATCAATGGGTGGATAAGATTCCCATCAAAAGATGGACAATTGACATGGGCGTGCGGGTGGTGCCCCCAGCGACCGTCCGCTATGGCGCCTATGTCGGTAAGGGTGCGGTGCTGATGCCTAGCTACGTGAACATCGGAGCCTATGTGGACGAGGGCACGATGATCGACACATGGGCCACCGTGGGATCCTGCGCCCAGGTCGGAAAGAACGTGCATGTCTCAGGCGGCGTTGGTCTTGGCGGCGTTTTGGAACCGCTGCAGGCCCAGCCCGTCATCGTCGAAGACAATTGCTTTATTGGTTCGCGCGCGATCATTGTCGAAGGCGTACGTATTGGTAAGGGCGCGGTCATCGGAGCCGGCGTGGTTTTAACCAAATCCACCCCGATTGTGGATGTTCGCACCACGGAGACCGCCGCTCAAAGAGGTTATGTCCCGCCCAATTGCGTGGTGATTCCCGGCTCCATTCCCAAACAGTTTCCGGGAGGCGAAGCCCATGTCCCTTGCGCCTTGATCATTGGGGATCGAACGCCTTCAACGGATTTGAAGACATCCTTGAATCAAGCCTTAAGAGACTTTGACGTTCCTGTTTAGGGTGCGACTGGAGTACGACGAAGACCTTGGGCCGGCGTACTCACACCGTAGCGCCAGACGGGAAGCCATGCCCCTAAAACCGCGATCAGACTGGTGCTGATAAAGACAAAAAGGAAAATAGATCCCGACAGTTTAGCCGGCAACGTCGAGTCCGTGTAAATATCCGGCAAAAGTTCAATCGGGTGGTAATCCAAAAACAGACTGATGGAGGTCCCTACGACCACGCCCGAGAGGATCCCTAAAAAGCTAAGATACAAACCCACTCGTAAGAAAATCCATTTCACTCGTTTGCGACTCAGGCCCATCGCCATCAGAAGTCCGATATCCTGACGTTTTTGACTGAGTAGTAAAATCATCACAATCACGATGGAGAAACTGGTGATAAGCACAGCCAAGCTCAGAAACAAAGTCATCGCCCAACTTTCCATTTTGAGTGCAAAGAACAAAGACGTGTCCCTCTCTCCCCAAGTTTGCAGATCCAGATCAAGCGGTTTTGCCCGCTTCTTCACAGAGTCCGCCAGATAAGGATTACGCAATCGGATCTCATAACCTCGATCCACACTGAGCGAACGCATTCGGTCTGGAAATCGATCCATGTTGTAGTAGAGCAGCTTGGCATCAAGCTCAGGTGATTGGGTGGTCAACAAGGATTTGACTTTAAATTTTTGCAGTCGCGGAATTTCACCTTTGGGCAAAAGCAAGGTTTCAGGCGGGATCAGCACGACCTCATCGCCTTCAAAAATTCCAAGACTTCGGGCTAAATCCGTCCCGACAATCAATTCACGGGGACCCAGTTCGGCGGATTCTGGAGAAGGTGGAGCCTCAGTTTTTCGGCCAGCCTCCCACACTCGCATCATCAGGGCTTGCAAAGTTTCTGTGGTGTAACCTTTCGCGACCGCACCACCAAAAAGACCTTCGTTGGTTCGTAGAATCAGATCCTGAGATTCATAGCGGTCCATCCGCTCGATTCGGGCGTCCGCTTGCGATTCCAAACGGGTGTAAATCTCGGACCGGCGATCCTCTGAAGTGGTCTCCTTACCCGTGGTCATGACCAAGTGGGGCTCCACACTTAGCATTCGAGAGCGAATGGTAAGATTGAAGCCATTCATAATGCTTAAGACCACAATCAAGGCCGCCACACCCATGGCCACACCGATGATACAGTGCCACGCAATGATACGAACCAAAGCTCCCGAGCGTTTAGAAAGGAGATAGTTTTTAAAGAATAGCCAAGCGAGCATAAGCGTCTAGAGAATTTCTCCTTTCGGGAGAATTGTCCAGGCCTTTTACGGCGTAGGACAACCCTCCAGGACCGGATTTCCACCAGATAAGGCGCCGAGACGCCGCGCTAGCTTGTCGACTGAAGATCCTGGCAAAGAACCATCTGCAATGTCGCGATCTCGCCGGAAGGCCTGCTCGGCCTGGGCCCCAGAGTAACCACAGTACTTATTCAACATCGCCGCGGCGACAAAACCGGTGGCGTGCTTGCCATTGTGGCAGTGGAAGAGGACACGCCCGCCACGCGTGACCTCAGCCCCGGTCAAATAATTAGAGACGCTGAACTAGGGCTCGGAAGTATTGGCCGGACGGCGGCCTTCTTCTTCGCGGACTTCGTCGACCTTTCCACGGAGCAGAAACGACCGTTGCATGGCTTTTAACAAGACCACAGCTTCGTCCAAAGCCTCAACGGCGCGACGACTTGTCCTTGGCAGTTCAGGGGCGACCGCTGAAATCGCGGGGGTCAGCTTTTGAAACTCAGAGGCCAAGACATTCAGATTTTTCACAATCTGACCCATCTGGGTCCCCATGTCCGGAACCTCTTTGGTAAACGCCGGGACGGCCGTTTTAAGCTCTTTACTGATTTGGGCAAGAGAATCGACTATGACTTCCACACGTTTTTGTCGGTTGGCGGCGTCCGCAATCTTGACAAAGCCCTTGGACATTTCATTTAGATTATCCACCAAAGGATTCAGGCGATCCAACATTTGCACAAGGCCCCTCGTGCGCTCCGGATTGGCAAAAGAGTCACCCAATATCTTCATAGTTTCTGATAGCGAATCAAAAGCCGCCATCATTTGGGTCATTTTTCTTCCGCTCAAAAGATCCATCACATCTGAACTGGACTGAGTCACCAGAAGAGCGCCCGGTTTCATCATCGGAGACTCCTCAGACCCAACCGTTACGTCTAAAACTTTTTCCGATAAAATAAAGGGTCGGTACATTTGCACAACGCTATCTTCCCGAACCTTTGAGACAAATTTTTCAAGAATATCGAATTCAACGCGAACTCGGTCATTGGACTCTAACTCCACGCTCGTGACCGAACCCACTCGAAGACCTGAAATCTGCACTACGGTTCCAGCATGAACTCCGTCCGCGCTCTCGAGCTCTGTGGCAAAGCGAACCTTGCTCGACAGCCAACCATTCTTGATCGCAATGCCGATAAGTCCAACGGTCGAGCCCAAAATAGCCAGGCCGACAAACATTCCTGCCACTTTCTCGAATTTATTGAACTTGATCTTCATGCGACCTGCACCTCACGGGAAGTGAACCAGTCGGCTGAAATCATAAGCTCTTCCGATGGAAAATGTTGCGCCAAAACACCGCTCTCCGAAGTAAAATAAATTTGTCGTAAGCCCCTAAGGCTAAATGACTCTTCGACATAATGGACCAAATCATTGATATTATCTTGCTTTAAACCCGTGAGTGGATCATCCATAAACACGACTTGTGGACAGGTCACCAAAGACCTAAGTACACACGTCAGCTTGCGGGCTGAGCCCGGCACCGCCGAAGGACGCATATCCCGCCCCTGATGCAGGGCAAAGGTCTCGATCATCTGCTGAACCCGCTCCCCCGCTTCGTCTGGCGACAAGAGATTGTGGTACTGCAGCGGCAACATCAAATTTTCCGCCAAGGTTTTGTTGGACAGAAGTCCACCAAAATCGAAGCTATAGCCCATGGACAAACGATAAGGCAAAAATTCTTCAAAGGACATATCGGTCACGCTCTCACCATTGATCAAGTAGCGACCGGATGTCGGCGAAAAAAGACCAGCCAGTAAGCGTAGTAAGGTGCTCTTTCCTCGCCCACCGGGCGAGCGCACCCAAACTGCCTTCGCTTTAGGCATAGTAAAACTAATATTTTCAAAAATGGGCTCCGCCGCGCCAGAAAATCGATAACTGACTTGATCGAAGGCGAGTTCACGTATGACGGGGAATTCACCCGACCTCATATCACTCCCAGCGCGAGCAAGCGTCCAAGATAAAACAAAATCGTCACGGACATATTGAAGCCGACCACATAAATCACACTGTTCACCACCGCACGAGTGGTGACCTGCGGAACTTCATGAGGACTCTGCTGAACCAAGAACCCTTGATAGCAGGAAATCATAAAGATAATTCCACCGCTAAATGTATTCTTCAGTAAAAACAGGCCAAAATCGACCGAGGAAAAGGCTGCGGCCAAAGAGTCGGCAAAATAAGAAAACGTCAATTGGTGCAGTAAGGATGTCACCAAGAAACCACCCAGAATCGCAATCACCACAAAGTAAACGGCCAAGCAGATCACACTGATGATGCCACCTAGAAGTCTGGGGAATACAACATAACTTAGAGGGTGAATTCCCATCACCTCAAGAGCCTCGATCTCTTTGTTGACGCGCATATTGCCGATCTCAGAGGCCACAGCCGTTCCGGATCGTGCGATCACGATCAGGGCCGTTAGCAGCGGCGCCAGCTCCCGCACCACAATGATCACCATCAAATCACCAAGAATCGAAGCTCCACCCAAAAGACTGAGATTGGTGGATGATTGCAGGATCACCACACTGCCCGACGCTAAAGCCAAAACCGAAATCAAAGGAAGGGCTTGAAATCCGGTGAAATAAATTTGGGCGGAAACGACTTGAAATACACTACGCAACCCCTGAGCTTGGTCAAAAAACGCCGCTCGAAAGGACAAATAGATCATCAAAAAAACTTCGGCCGTGTACTCCAGCGGAGCCGTCAACCGTCGACCTAAATTGGCAAGATGTGCACCCATTCCATATATGGATCGGAAGGTGGGCCTTTCAAATCAATAAGCCCAAAGTGAGTAAAATAGAGATTTTAAGGATTCGACCACAACATCCCAACGACGGGGCGGCAAAAGTCCGGCCGAAATGGACCGGGTGAGAATGACCGTTTCGGGTGGATACACCCGGCGAAAGGTCTGGTAGGAGCGGTGCATGTGAAGGTGGGACGTAATCAAAACCAAACTCTTGCACCTCAAGGCCTCGACTAACGGCAGTGTTTGCTGGGCATTCCCATAGGTCGTGGCGGATCGGCGCTCAAGCACCACATCCTCTTGTCTGAGTCCACCGTAAAATGGCCATTGAGGAAATATATCTCGAAGACCGGCCCGTGGATGAACGCCTGAGACAATGAGCTTATGAATTTGACCTTGGGCCAAGAGATCAAAGCCCTCTCGCACCCGTCCAGGCCCCCCGGTTAAAACAACCCCACAGTCAGCGCGATGGTCCTCTAGCCAGGCGGTCACGGGTTGATGGGCGATCACTCGATATTCGCGCCGAAACCACAACCCAAAAGCCACAAGGGCGAGCAAAAGAAGACCGGAGAATATCCATCGTCGCTTCATCATTTAGCGCTTTGCGAGAACCTCGATCTCGACATTCACACCCTTCGGCAAGCCAGCCACTGCGATGGTGGAGCGAGCGGGAGGATCCGATTCGAAATAGCGGGCGTAGACCTCGTTCACTTTCGCAAAATCCTGCATGGAGGTCAGGAAAATGGTGGTCTTCACAATGTTGGAAAACTTCATATCGCCGGCTGCTAAGACCGCCCGAATGTTTTCCATCACCTGTTCGGTCTGCTGCTCCACTGGACCGGTCATGACCTGGTCTGTCTTGGGATCAATGGCTATTTGGCCTGAGCAAAACAAAAAATCGCCGGCCTGAACCGCTTGAGAATAGGGACCCACCGGTTTAGGGGCTTTGTCGGTCAAAATCGTTTTTTTCATCGAAGGCTCCTTATGATTAAAAGTAAAAATACAATCCGGCTTTGAAGGGATGATCGGCGACGGTGCGAAACCGCACTTCGTTCGAAATCGAAGTCACACCAATGCCAGCTTCAAAGCAAAAGCTGAGGTTTTCGAGACCGCTCAAAAAGAACTCGGTTCCCACGAAACCGGTCAAATCAAAACCCGAGTCTGTCGATCCACTGTCTTCCCGACTGACCAAGCCGGCCCCTGCCCCGGTGTAAAAGTTCATATGGTCTTCCGGATAGACCAATTTGATAATTTTGATCTGGGCCCCAAACCTCGAATTGTTCTTGGTGGTGTCGACACCAAGTGCGCCCGCCAGTCCATAATCCCCGCTTGGAAAATAACGCATCGCCAAGCTGGGCAAATCCTCGTCCAGATTGTACTGTTGTGAAAACCCAATCCCCAGCCGACTCGTCAAATCCTTGGCCTGAGCCAGCGACGAGCCGAAAACACACAATAAAACGATGATCCAAGTCCGCATGGAAGCCCTCTTTCAGCACAGATGAAGCTTCAGATTAACGCCCTAAGCACGCAAAATTTCAACAAATTATTAACTGTGGCGCTGGACAAGTGGGGCTGAACGGCGTAAAAATCGTCTCTTCTTGAAATGCCTGTGGGCGTGTAGCTCAGTTGGGAGAGCATCAGCATGGCATGTTGAGGGTCGCAGGTTCGATTCCTGTCACGTCCACCAATACCAACAACAGACGCACTATTGACCTCTAACCGTCCACCGGGACGGCGTTTGTTGTTTGGGAGTTTAGGAAGATTGAAAGAGGAGACCTCGGAGGGTTCCCCCGAGGTCTTAGAGTTGGATTTGAAGGACGCCAAAGGTTCAACCTTGGCCGTCCGATTGTAATAGGTTTGAAGACCGCTCGGCGTATAAACCAAGCGTTCAAGTAGCCTTCGAACGAGGCGCTTCTTCATCGCCGGGGTGGCCTTACCCCATCCTTTCTGAAAGCTTTTTGCATTTTGCTCGATCGTGCACCGGGCATCACTGGCGTCCGCAGATTCATCAATTTTGGACTGGACGCTTTCTAGGTGCGCCACCAACTTTCGTTTTCTATCTGACAACTGTTCGAGCTTTTCTTTTACCATCACCAACACATCTGGATTTGATTCCATTTGCGCGAACAATTTGAAGGCGTTTTCAATGTCCATTTCGATGCTCGCCAGGTCCTGGTTCAATTTGTCTCTCGTCAGAAATAGATCCTGACTCTGGACACCTATCGATTTTTTCAGATTCTCTTCAACCAAATCAAGGTGACCGGAACGCAGGATGATCTCGGAAAGGTGGTTCTCGACCGCAGTCTCAATGTCATCAGCTCGGAAGCGCTTAACTTTACAGTCGGTGGCCTCACCAACAATTTTTTTGTGACCGTAGTACCGATGGACTGCCGTTGCTCCATGCGATGCCTGTCCGATCAACGCTCGACCACATTCACCGCACCTAATAATTCCGGACAGAAGATATATGTTGCTGTTGCTCTTATTGAAGCGGTCGCGCTCCTTTAGTCTATTATCGGCAATCAACTTTTGAACGACAAAGAAGGTTTCTTCTTGAATCAAAGCAGTCCATGAGGCCTTAACAACCTGATACCGCTGCCAAGGCTTCAGGAACTCTTGGTTCTCGTTTCGTTGTGCCTTGTTCACTTCCCTCAAACCAGCGTAGCCGAAATTGGTGAGGACACTTCTCACTGAATCAACAGTCCATCTTCCAATGAGTGCGTGTCTGTGCTTTCGGCCAACACCGATCTTCGGTTTTATCTCAGTATCACTCAAAAACTTGGCGGTGGACTGAAGGCTTCCAAGTTCGAGGTACTTTTCAAATATAAGACGGACCGATGCAGCTTCTGATTTGTTGACGATCAGTTTTCCTGGATTGGTCGGATCGGAGTCATACCCTAAGAACGGCGCTCCCCCGTTTTTCAGACCGCGAAGTGCGCGAGAATGAAAATTCATTGAGACCCGCTCAGACGTCTGTTTTCTCTCAAATTGCGCCAGGTTGATCATATTATATATCATCATCTCACCAACAGGCGTGCTGGTATCAAACTGCTCTTTGACCGAAAGGAACTTGGCCTTGTGTTCTTCCAATTCCTTGAGCAGTCCGCAAAAATCAGAAATATTTCGCGACAGGCGTGACAGATCTGTCACCAAAATGAAATTGATCTTTCCGGTGCGAATGTCTTTCATCATTCTTTGATATGCCGGTCGCCGAGTGTCCTTGGCGGAGTAACCATCATCAATGTAGGTCTCGACAATCTTTCCCCAGCGACCCTCCTGAACATTTTTAAGGTCCAGGAAAGATTTGAGACGGTGCTGCTGACTTTCAAGTGACCCGTCGATGACTTGAGCCTGTTCTTCCGTCGATACACGAACATACGCTGCAATTTTATGCTGCATGATTCATATCCTTTTCTTCTTTGGGCCGCTTGCGACTGCGACCCAGCTGGATAATTTTTACGAGCAACATCGTCAGCTCGCTCTCGTGATCAGGACCAATTTTATCAGATGGTGTAGCTGGTATCAATTCGACGCGCAGACTTTCAAGCTGAGAGTTTGATCCTCTCGGTTTGAACTTGCGGGACATGAAATCTCCAATCGCGGAGATGAACTTATTTAGGTTCATACTTTTTGAACTCCTCAATAAAGTCCTTGGCCTTTGCCTTCGGTAACGAACAAATATATCGAAGTAGCCGAACCGTGAGTTTACCTGGGTTCCTATATCCGTTTTCGACGTTCATCATAGAATTGTAGCTGGACAGGCAAAGGAGTTCGGCAAACTCCTCCCTTGTCATGCCAAGGTCTTCGCGAATTTCACGGATATCTATTTTCTTCATATCAATATGGACTCCCAGTCAACGCCTACACCACATCATTAGTGTTATTTCCTGGCAAGCTCTTTTTGCTTTTCTTTTTAGGCGCATCATCTAAGCCCATCTGCTTTTGCAAAAAGGCCCTCAGTTCGGCCGGAAGGTGCCCTGACTCTTTTGCCTTGCGAAGCACGGCATCAAGCGCTGAGAATTCGTCGAGGTGGTCAGCCCGGATGTCTTTGACCTCGTCTTCTCCAAGAGTCTCGCCAAATCGCTGGATCGCCCAGATGGCAATCTGGTTACGATTCACTTTACCGCCCTGATATCCGTCGTTAATTCTTTCCACAGCTTTTTGCAGTTCATTTTCAGCAGCTCTATTGATCGTCAATCTATGGCTATCATTCGCTTCGTCCAATCCCATGCCTAATTCCTTCTTAATTAATTTTTCCTGTTCCATCTGTATTCTCCTCTTACCCACCGCCTCGTTTTTTTAATTTGACCCAGGTTCGAGACCCCTTTCAACCAACTCGTTGGGTGGGAGGGGTCTCGAACCGATCAGGGGCAAATTCAAAAAACGAGGCGGTGGGTAAGTCTTCGTATTTGTTTTGTTCTCTTATGGTATATTCTTGATTTAAATTTATTCTTACCCGCACAATTTGTGCGGTTATTGTGCGTTTATCCAGACCGGGGCGTTCACACGATCGAACTCAGTTTTTCCAGGGTTGTCGCCCGATCACTAAATGATATGTCTGTGGTCATTGGACTTTTGAGCCAGCCGTCGAGCTTACTAAATCCGATCGGCTTTTCCCACGAGGGATATTGTGTGTCCTTCATGGCTTTTGATAGGCGATCAAAAATGGTCTGCTCAGCCGAAATAAACACCACTCGCTCTGCGGTTTTTTGGCTCGCATAGCTGTTCATTACCTTCCGGTACCGCTCCGGATTTTTGCGCGAGAGCTCTATTTCCAATGCCACGGAAACATTCCGCCGAGGACCTTTCAATTCAACCAGAAGGTCTGGAAGTTTCGCTTCGCGACCCGCACGAGTGGTTTTAATCCATCCCATGTATTTGCGTCGGAGCTCGCCTTCAGTCTTCACCTCTGCAACCTCTGGGTACGAGAGGATCTTAAGCGCGATTCGACTGACGATCTCGTCGTGATCGATTTGATTGATATGCGGGGGCCGCACGACTTCACCCCCGGAACTTTCAACAATAAATCGGCCCAGTTCCCCAAGAACTAATATATCTTCGAGACGAATTGATTTGTGAGGTTCAAAATATTTGTCCACTACAAATTGGCGCCAAACTCGGAGATTGCGAGTTCGAGATCTCTTCGAAAAATGTTCTTCCCACATGGCTCGACTCAGAAATCCCATTTTTGCCGCGAATAGAATTTCTTTTAGCGGCACCTGCTTCTTTCTCATTTTTCATCCCAACGAGCAGGCTCCGAAATAATGTACTCAAAGTGACCATCGATATATCGGTTACCGGAGGCGTGTCCCTCGACCCACCGTGACTCGACTGTCGCGTTTTTAAGGGAAGGCATTGATCCCGTCGCCTTTGGTGTATCGGCCTGGCCTTTTGAATATGCGGCGCTCTCGCGGGTTTTCATTTCATCGTGGAGGGCTGATCCGGCAATGAGCCCGGCCATTCCACCAAGTGCCGCGCCAATGACAACATTGCGGGTTCTGTACTCGCCATTCTTTCCTGGATCGGCGATACCACCGATTGCTGCGCCCCCGGTCGCGCCAATGAGGCCGCCAAGACCCGCCGACTTGTTCTGAGTTGCACAACCGACCACTGACATCATCAATAATACCAAATACAATCTAGAACCTGTTCGCGTTTTTAGATTCGACATTCATATCTCCAGTTTTTGGAGGAGTTACGGTCTCAGGTAGTTGTAGGCCCTGGCTTAGGACCTTTTCAGTTTTGGCAATTTTAGCGTCGATTTGAATATCATCATACTTCTTAAACTTGATATTTATTGTTCGGCTTCCGGCATCGTGGGGAATCACCATCACGGCCTCGCCTACGCCCAACTCATTTTTAAATCGGTTCGGATGAACGATGAATTCATCAACCTCTCTAGCACTTGCAGCGCCAGTCTCGCTTTGTTGCCAAATTCCGCGCACCGTCTGATTGGTATATTTTACCGATTTGGCGGTGCCTATGACTTTGGAAAAATACTCAGCAGACTCAGGATCATTGCCGCGCATGAAGACCTTAAGATTTGCGTTGGTCAATATCGAGTTGGCAACAGCGTCGCCCATGGTCTTGATATCGCCAAGTGCCTGGTGAGCAAACACGATTCCAACATTGGCACTTCTCGACTTGTTCAAGATCGTTACGAACCCCTCGTAAAGATATTCGGCAAAGTCATCCAGAAATACCGAGAAGAAAGTATGTGTTCGATTTTCGCCGCGGTGGCGGTTCGCGACGGCACTCTGCAAGCATTGAAGAATCATTTTTCCAGATGCCCTGCCCAAAAATGGCGAAAGCAACACCGGCAACTGAAAGTAAATGATCAAATTTTGCTTCAGAGCCACATCAAGGTCGATTGACGGATTCTCAGTATTAAACAGCGCTGCTGTTTTACCGAATGCAAAATGACTAAGAGCGGCCGTAAGCCCGCTGGTCCGTTGCGCGATTTCTTGGGCCGGAAGTCCTGCGTAGTACGATGCCCACGCCTTTAGCGATTCGTCGCCGGTACGATTAGCAAGAGTCTTCATCTTCTGCGGGTGACTTATGGCCTCAAAGACTTTCAAAAAGGTCGGCGTTTCATGCGACTGATCGAAAATTCTCAAAGCTTGAGAAAAAACCTCGTATTGAACGCTTCTGAAGTACTCATTCTCAAAATCAAAGGCGTTGAAGACTCTCTCTGCAACTTCCTCAGGGCTTCCGCCAAGAAGCGGATTGAACTGATGGGACTCATCGAGGCTGCTTAGTGAGAAAAGCCTGAAGTCTTTCTCGCGCCCCGCTTTGACCGTGTAGGCCCAGAGTTTGTCGAGAAGACTGCGATCCGCCTTTCCGTCAATTAATATCAGGCCACGCCCTTGTTCGATATCTTGGATCGCCCAAGGCAAGATGACTGATTCGGTTTTCCCTGCGTTTGTTGTGCCTATCACCTGAGTGTGCATCGCTCGCTGCTTGGTCTTGATATATACGGCTTCGCCCTTATCTGTGACTCCACAAAATACGGACCCATCATCTTTTGCAATGACCGCATTTTTTGACTTCATTTTTTTATGCCAAGAAGCAATCCGTCCTGAGAGCCAGCAGAGGGCCGGAGTAAATAGTCCGACGAACACAGTAAAAAGTACGAACCGACTTTCTGGCTCCCTAAGCCAAAATGGAATCCTGGGAAGAATTCGATTCCAAAGTCCATACGCCAGTAATATACCAACGCCCAAAATGAACGCGCCATCGCTGATATTCGAATTGTCTTGCTGCTGATTCATCGAATGGCTCCGGGATCACGAAATGGAAAGCTCGCCGTAATCACAGCAAAAAATTCGGAATTGGTTGGCACCTCAATCCACCTTCGCTGCTTTTTAAGTTCATCGGCCATTGCATCGGCACGATCCTTGGCCGTTTCTGCAATCGCGTTTTTCCAACCGTTATCACTTCCACCCTGATTTGAGCCGAGCGCGCCCCTTTGCATTGATCCCTCAGCATAAGCCCCAATGAACCGGGTCAATGTTTGCCCAACGGTATTCTTTACCGCGTCTGAGTGAACCAATCCTGAAATGCCAACTTGTCCGTCGGTTCCAACTCCAATTGCTGAGATCTGGCGTTCACGACCATCTGGAAACTGAATGGTTCGCCAATCGACCTTTGCGCGGTCTCCACCGTCATCGAATGATATCTCACCAAAAAGCTTGGCCCCCTTAGGGATCGCGAGACTATCTTCATGACTATAGTCCCGAGTCACAATCCCAATCACCGGCATCCCTTGATTCGCAACAATCGCCTTTTCAAAGAGACGAACGGATATCCGGCTGCCTGGTGGGACGTGAGTTTTGGCATCTGTGCCGCCACGAGATAATATCATTGATCCACTGCGGTCGTCGTTAGAGCTACCGCTAGATCCTTGCGGAGATGAAGAATAGAGATAGTCCAGAGATTTCGGAACGGACCGCCGAGAGCCACCGCTATTCATCTGATCAAGAGTTTCTTGAGTTGGATCATCAATATTTCTAGCCGACCGATCAGTGCGGCTTCTAATTTCGCCGCGTTCAGCAAATGGCCCTTGCGTACTCTCAGGAGCCGGCATCAGAAGAATTCCAACGACACCGATGGCCACCGAAGCAATCAAGCATTTCGAGATCGCGCTCCAATTGATTTCACGCCTATTTAAGAAATAGGACTTCTCTTTGAAAATCACATTTTCAAGTTTTTGCTTCAAAGGACTTGAATCGTTCACTTCCATGAGTTCACCGCCTTAAGATTCAAGTGGGATTTCTTTCTTCTCCGCAACTCAATCCTGAGTCGCTCGCCGGGATTAATATCATTCTTTAGAACTTGCATGACGCCTGTAACGGCGCGGGACGGCCCCATATCCTGGCCCGAAAGAGACAAATTGTGAATTGGCCGGGTAAGCCCGCCTTGCGTCAGCCAAATCCATTCGGGCTGAAACTTCGCAGGCTTCACACTAGCCAGAGAAAATTCTATCAGGAGCACTCCATCTTTGGTCTTTGCGATTCGTCTGATTTCAAAAACCAAGTCCTCATTGTTCATCCGAGCGCTGAGCGGTTCCCATTTTAGGGTGGAGGGTTTCAGTTTTTCTTTTGGATTCTCCAAATATACCACGTAGTCAGCACTTGGTTCATTGGTGGTCAGCAATTGAACGTTGAACCGTCGATAGTCGGTGTAAACATACAAATTGCTTTTTGCTCCAAATCGAAGCGGCTTAATCGTGATGGCTTGGTCCAGGTACTCAACTTTAAATGCAGACAAATCGCCAACGACAATACTGTTCGGGCGGTCTGGAACTTGGATGATGGTCGCAACACCAATCGCCGTCCTGACCGGCACCACTTGATCGACTTGTACTTCGATCTTTCTAACACGAGATTCGGCAAAGCTATTTGGGCAAAGAACGAGCCCCGCAAGGACTACGGAAAATATTGAAAACATATTTCCTCTTTTTCGAAGGAGGGTATGTCTCAAATCGATTTTCAAATTTGATATTTACTGCTGCTCTTCTTTTTCTTTAGAAATGTAAACGCCCCACGGATTTGCGGAGGTTCGTGGCCCTGGTACAACTGTAAGTTCAAGCTTTAGGTCTCCGGCAGCCCTTAGCCCTTGAATTGCAGTGATTCGGTCTCCTTGAACCAACGCCACTCCGGCCTTTAAATCAATTTGTACCTTTTCTGGATAGGCTCGCTGCGCAACCATCTTTTCGGCCGCAAACTTCATAACTTTCTTCATCGATACCTCGAACGGTTTTCGAGTTGACGGCAAAATAAACGCTCCAGCCTCGGCGAGCTGGCTTGAGATATTTTTCGCGTCCCAGTTATAGCGATACTTCAGATATTCTCGCACAGCGCGCTCAATTTCCAGCTCGGGTCTAGGAAGTGGACCCGATTGGTATGCCGATCCCTCCGGAGTGAGAGTCAAGACGGTTAAAGGCCTAAACGACTGGTACGTTAAAAGTGCTATTAGAAATGTGCAGAGTCCGTAGCTCGCAAAGGCCGACATCTTCAAAAATTGGTTCGAGTGAGCAAGGTCGCCGATTGCCTTTGGAAAGCTGCGCAATTTTAGCTGAGTATTTTGATTCATAATTTCCTTTTTTATGTTTTTTCCTTGGACCGATTCTTCTCAGGATTAAATTTCGAAATCTTATTCTTTGCGAAGTCATTTGCCCCATTGAGAGCTGCACGACCTTTCGCCGCATATGCCAGGCCTTGTGTGGGTACAGCCGCGATAGCAGTCAATGCTGTCTGACCCAGGCCAGAGGACATTGCGTGAGCGCCCTGCGCGGCAAGCGACTTGACCAGTAGCGGAGTGGCAAGCATGGCAATCGCAATGACGAAATTCATTACAATAATCGTCAAGTAGTTGCCCTCAGCCCGATAGGCGTCGCCAAATGAAAGTGAGACCAGCATCGCTCCAAGAATTGCCCACACAATTTTCCAGCAAGCGACTTCGATCATTCCTTTAAATAAATTCGCCGTGATATTGCCGGTGGCCGGAAACAGATTGAATAAAAGCAGCAGCGGTGCCGTCACCATATAGAACAGCCAAAAGAAATGGTACATCGCGATTGTGATGTATCGCGCGATATACAAAACAATGAAGCTCAAGAACGACAACACCGCTACGATCAGGTCGTTGAACTGCAAGAGGAGGCTCGCCACCGATGCCGAATAATTTTGGCTTTTTTCCTGAGCCATTCGAATGACATTGTCCAAACTATTCAAATGGTCGATTTTTTCCGCGATTCCATCCGATATAAATAGTATCGCCTGGCTCAGTTCCGGAAAAGCCGCAAGCAGTAAGGTTGCGACAATTGCTCGTTTCAGTACATCAATGAATTCTATGCTTCCCTGTGGGGACCGAACCCATGTCACGACAACCGAAAGGCAGAAAAATGCGGGAAGCATTAGGTAATATATCTTTACAAACTCTTGATGCAGATCCCGCATCAACGAACCCATGAGATTAAAATCTGGCATTAGTTGCCCCCCTGATTGAGCCCCTGGAGCTGAACCGACTTTGGCAATCCGCTGAATCCCTGTGATAAGCCATCATATTGGGTTTTGAATTGAGCCGACTGCAACTTTTCCTTGCGATTCAACAGGGCCATGTTTTCACCCATTGTTTTAAGCATCATGGAATTGCTCCTGAGCACCTGGGTCGTTACACCAATTAATACCGCAATACTTTGAGCGGTCAGTTTTGCAGCCCCTTGGGGACTAACATTTTGGGAGTGCTCGAATATGCGTTTGCTTTCTTCATCGGCTTGGTCGGCAAATTTGAAGAGCGGACCATTCATGGCAATGCTTTCACTTGCAGACATATCTTGTGCCTGCTGGAGTCTCATTTCGGCCGTTTGCGGGATTTTCCCATAGAGATCATCAATCGTACGCAAAACCTGATCGGCCGTCTCAAGACTTCCGTAGATCCCGGGATTAAATTTTGGGTTGACCAACCGGATAACCGATAGACCATCCCTGATTCCTCGATTTATATCTTTTAAAAGGCCAAGCGTGTCCCCGCCCGTAGAAAGTATCTGTTGAAGCTGGGCCAATTGCTGAAGAGCATTGGCAAGAATTTGAACGAGGACCGCCACGTCTCCGCCAAACATATCTGCGCTCGCAGGTCTTGGTATTAGAACTGATCCGCAGAAAAACAGCGTTATCAAAAATTTTCTTATTGAGTTCATACGACTCCGATCTTTGCGGACATAGCGATGCCCTGAGGAAAGTCGATTGCAGCCTTCTCAATTGCTTCAACCAGATTCAAACCCTGGTCTTTCAGTTTTGACAGATATGAATTGTCCTGGGCATCTGAGGTCGAAAGCCAATACTCAAAAGGACTTGGATAAATTCGGATCACTTGGCGATGGTCACCCTCAAGCATAAAACCCTCGGAGAATTGTCCTTTTTTCTGGCCGAGAGATTGAATGAGGCCCAGCTCCTGGGAATTTAATTTCAAAGCATCCCGCAATATTTCTGAATCCCCACGCTGGAGCATGACGAATTTCGTCGCGGTGTTATTCAAAATAGCTGGGCCGATAGGACTAGCGACAATTTCTTCAACGCCTTGAGTGATGAACGTTATCCCAGATCCAGATTTTCGAAGCGTGCGCGCGCAGTATTCCATGAAGGAGGCGGCCGCATTTGATTTCAAAAGTTCCCAGGCCTCATCAAGAATGATACGTTTCTTTGTGCTCCGGTCGCCCTCGACCTGCGCCAGGATGAAATCCGTCAATATCAAAATCATGACACTTTGAAGGTCAGGATAACTCGATAGGCCTTTTAGATCGAAGGTGCAGATTCTTGAATCTGTTCTGAGCGTGCCAGATCCATCCAGCAATCGGCCATAAGGTCGTTCTCCGGTCCAAAGATAAAGCATTTTTGAAACTGCGCGCATTGAGCTTTCCTCAAACGCTGAAAGATATCGTGCAAGATCGCTCAGTGTCGGAACTTCGCCCTTTGTACGGCGACTCTTATAGAGTTCAATGATCGCGCGCTCCAGCAACGCCCGATCAAGTTTTGGCAGCTTAGCTTTGTCATCCTCCGCAACCATGGTTTCAATGCAAGCGAGGAGCGACTTCAATTTTTGGTTGCTCGGCTCCTGATGTGGGTCAGGTATATCAAATGGATTGATTCGATATTGATCGGACAAATTGATTTCGAGGTACTGCCCGCCGAGAGCTTCGGTTAGCTTCTTGTAAGACCCGCCGATATCAATGATAAATACTCGCAGATCGCGCGCTAGCTCCTGAAGCAAAATACAATTGTTCAAAAAACTTTTCCCCGCACCACTGGACCCAGTGACGAGGCAATTGTAGTTGGGAAGACCTGGGTCAAAAGGATTAAATGAAACCAAACCATTCAGCCGGTTTCGAAAAATCACTGCTGGATCGCGATCTCCCTCGCGAGGTCCATAGACTGGTATGAAATCAGCCAAGTTATTGGTTTTCATTTTCCTAGCTCGTTCCAAGTTTGTGGGAGCTGCGGGGAGGTTGCCTTTGACAACCCTCCAGGCGCCAACACTTTCTTCAAGCCCCTCCGCACCTTGCAGACCACGAAATCTCGCTAGAACTTCGCGCACCTCGCGGTTGAGCTTCTTGGTGCCCTCCGGCGTCGCAGGTGCCTTCAAAACAATTCCCATTTGCACGGCATAGATTCTCTGGCCTGTGTTTAGCAGTTCTCGGATGAGTTCTTCCGTAGATGAAAGTTTTGACTCACTTTCCAGATCGCTGGCTTTGCCTCCTGAGGTCATTGCCATTGAATGCGCCATTTTCCTTTTTTGCTGAAGCTTACTCATCTCCGTTGATTGGGGCGGGACAAACATTGAAAGCACTAAGTCGTAATGAAATGGCAGCCGCAGAAAGCTTGCCATCATCCCGGCGAAGGTGACTTCGGGGAGAGTTTTGAGTGTCACAACTCGGTGGTAAAATCCATCGAGAGTGAATTGATCAAAGCCCAACACCAAGTCTCCAAAAACCAATTGCTCCCGCGGCGATTGGTTTGCGAGCCAGTCGTTTTCATCAATGACTTCCTTTTCAACAGCAACGTCTTGTGAAGTCATTAGTGTGGGTGCGGGCTCAACCTGACTTCTTTTTGGATTCAGGAATGAGTACACATTTTTAACCATCTCCTCGCGGGTAAGGCTCCGACACGGCAACCCTAGGGACTCGAGACCCGAGGAGAGCGTATCGATATTCTGATTCAATAATTCCAAGGTATCTTGATAGGCTTTCGATGATGCCTCGGAAAAAAGCTCTTTCTTTTTGAAAATGCTGACGGACTTGATATCAATGGCAGGCGTGCGTAAATAAATTATCAGCTCGGGGCGATACAATTCCTTGGCTTGAATGGCCGAGCGCAGTGTCTGCTCGCGATGATCTGCGATTTTTTGCACAAGCGGATGGATCGAACTGACATTGCCGGCCTTATGGACTGCAATTACATCAGAAAAATCAGACCTGACGGTCAAACAAAATTGAACTGTTGTGCCCTCGGAGATCGAATTCAAAGTTGAGCGGAGGCCCGTCGTGAATTGATTGGTTTCGTTTTCGTCAAAACACTCAATATCAATAAGATTCACACGAAGTCCTGCGACAAGTGAGCCATCCGAAAGAACGGCATGGCCCTTTGCTGTTCCGAAGAACTCCCAGTAGGGCAGCTCTTCGCTTAAACTTGCATCCATATTTTTGTTCACGAGTGACTCCTAAGTTTATGCGTAGCGCTCGAAAGATTTTCCTTTTGATATTTGCTGTAGATTCGGTCACCTCGGCCAGCCGAAAAATAAATTGGCCGGACGTAATGCTCGACTAAGTGCTGTAGGTAATTGTCTGGCTTGCCGCGCTTCGAGAAAAAAAGGAACAGCGCTAAACATAGCGTTGTTCCCCATACCAAAATATATCTGACGTTTGATCCGCCAAACACAAGGTTCGTCAGGGCAAGGTTCATAAATATCATCAATAGATCCGGCAGTTCGAATCCAAAGAGCTTCGACTTCATTTCAAGAGCCCTTGGAACCCGAGTTGTGAGAAGTTCATTTTCCATATTCACCTTTCAGTTACCGAACTGTTTGAGCAATCATGTCGACAATGGCTTGTGCTCCGAATCCGAACATGCAGCCAAGCACGGCATACACAATGTGCTGTTTGGCATTTGGATTGCCCGTGAAAAATGAAATCGCGGCGATCGCGATTCCGATCACGGACAACAGTGGCATGATCACGCCGGTTAGTTTTGATTTTATACCCACCAGGCTTGACTCAAGACTTGCGTGAGCAAGGTCTGGAATCAGAATCAATGCGATGAGACAGATTCCGAAAACAATGAGAGTTTCTTTGTATTTCATTGGCACTCCTTTGAGTTTAGATTTTATAAATGTTTGCATAAATATTTATGCCGCATCCGCAAAGGCTTCGGGCTCAGGCAAGCTTACTGAATGAGGCGACGACTCTGGATGGATGTTCAAGTAAATGGGCTTGCTCAAGAGGTCGAACTCAAGCTCGATATATCCTCGAACAGAATCGACCGACCCATTGCCAACGATGTTCCAGTAGTATTTATTCTTGGCGTTAACGTTCTTGTTTGGCTCCCGAGTCATCACCAAATACTTTGTGGGATCTTTTTTATTGGGCAGGACGTAGAATCGGTCGAGCGAAAATGTCCATAACCTCAGGGTAAAAATATTCTGACCTTCTTTGAGGTAGGCCATTCCGACGCTCTTTGTCCGTTTCACCTGGCCACTGATATCTTTCTCTCCTTGATAAACTTGAAATCTGAAATAGGGACTCTGCTGATCGTTTTTGGCAAAGGTCTGCACTTGCTTTTCCATATGAAAAACTCCTTGATTAAAATTGTTAATATTTTTTCTTACGCGGCTTTTGGCTGCGTCTGCCTGTGACTGACTTGAAAACCGTCTCTCAATTGCTTGATCGCGTCCTCAAGTATGCGATCCGTCTCATCCCAAGATAACCCAATGGTAATTGCGATCTCTTGAATCAAATAATTTTCCCAAAACCGCAAGTGAACGGCCATCAATGCTTTTTCTGGCAGTTCAGGCAGCAGAGTTTTAAGTTGCTCAAGATCGTTTTTCAAATTCCGTTTTATATCGGTTTTGGTGTTGTCCATGGGTTCATCCTTCAAAAAACGTTGGTACTCTGACCAACGGTATACCGTTCACGAAACGGCTTTCATTTTTGAACTCTGGCTTTTCTTCAATTCGACAACTTGACCTCTCATAATACGGCGGGTGCGCACTTTCGCCCCAGCTCGAACACGGAGCCTTTGGAGAGCAAGCTTTTTTATTTTCTGAATCGCAGCCCGCGACAAATCCAAGGTCAATGCAATCTGCCGTTCCGTTTTCCCATCGAAATATATCATTCGAAGGATCTCAGCATCTCGCGGGGCCAGGGTATTTAAAAGCTCGTCACAGATTTTCCGATCCATCTCCGGGCTAGATCCGTGTACTTGCGAAAAAATGTTCTCGGTCTGTGCATCGACAAGTTCGTCGTAGTGGGCGGGCGCAACTAGGCTCTCATGGCGCTCGCCTTCTCTCCAGGTGAGATAGGCTTCCCATGTTTCCGCGTCCCATGTGCGCGAGATTTCGCGGATCTGGTCGGTCCCTAGCTCGTCGCCATTGACGTCAACCCAGGGCTTTTGTCGTTTGGTCTGATTCATCGGTTCCTCCGGTTTACTTTGCGGGCCTAATTGCCCACGAACCGGAAGATACAGATTAATAACGCAATGCGATATATCTAAGAATTTAATTACATACATGTTTGTTAGCCAAATCCTAATGAACTAGACCTATCTACCGATAAGAACTGTAGATATGTGGATAGCCGAATTTAACGATTATAAGACCTTTCTGAAGGCCGTCATTGCGGGCTTCCCGAAGAAGGGGCGCGGACAGGCACGGCGCCTTGCGGAACACCTACGGGTCGCTCCGGTGGTCGTAAGCCAGATTCTGACTGGGGATCGTCACTTCACTATTGATCAGGCGATCAAGGTCGCCCACCATTTCGGCCTTGAACCCAAGGCGACAGATTACTTCGTGAACCTTGTCATCCAAGCTAGAGCCGACACTAAAGAATTGAAACTTTACTATGAGGAAAAGCTCTCGAAATTTCGTGAGGAGGCCCAAACCGTGAACGCGCAGTTGACGGGGCGGCAAGACCTTTCGGACCTAGAAAAGGGCACGTTTTATTCTAATTGGTATTACAGCGGTGTGAGGCTATTGACGTCGATTAAAGGGTATCAATCGGTAGATGCGATCGCCGATTATTTTGGGCTCAGTCGTGCCAAAATAGGTGATATTATTTCCTTTCTCCTTGAGACAGGCCTCTGCGTTCAAGAGGATGGTCGAATTCGAATGGGCGCTAAATGGACTCACGTCAGCGAAAAAAGTCCATTTGTAAATGGCCATCGCAGAAACTGGCGCGAAAAAGCACTCGAGAAATTTGCTGAGCCAGGTATCCACGATTTATTCTACTCCTCGCCTGTTTCCATATCACAAAAAGACGCGGAAAACCTTCGCAAGGAACTCTTAAAGTTGATTAAAGATTTTTCTAAGCAAGTCGAAACCTCACCAGAAGAAAAACTGATGTGCTTGAACATAGACTGGTTCGAATTTTAATTTTGCTTGCTGCACTCGCGCGAAGGGACAAAGACTTTAACAGCATTTGTATTGCCTAGCTGATTGTTTCCAATGGCATTTACATCGATTTCTCCCACAGGAAGTATGCACACTGACTGAGCCGCAGTGTCGCCACCGACAAAGGCCAAGAAGTTTTCATTAATCTGATCTAGATGCGCCGAAAGGTCGACTAGCGTTGGGACTACTTGATCCACTGGGAGCATGTTGATGGGAACGCTAGGCCCAATTTTGATACTCAATAGTGCCGGTTGAAAATCAAATCGTACTTTAATTTTCTGCAATATCGCCAGGACCGAGTTCGAATAGTTATTAATCAACTCAGGATGGGCTGGTTTAATCTTTAGTTCGAGGGCCATTGCATCTAAGAAGTCAGGTAGTGACGCCAGTTCCTGTGCAGCCCTTCCAACACTACCGAAAATGCGAGGATTTTTGACATTAGTTTTGGCATATTCAATGGCACGGGTGATGAAAATTTTTGATTCGGCTAATGACTTAAGAGTGCGTGTTGATACGGTATTAGTCGTAAGATCTCCAAATCGAGCGCCGAAGTATGCCGAGAACTCTTCTTGCCATGCAACTGCCTCATCTTCTTCTCCGCCTCCCAAATGAATTGCTTCATGAAGGACCAGACTAAGCACCTCGCGCAATAAAGTTGACGGTGGTATACGCGTGAGATTTCCGATGCTGAAACAGATTTCCGCATTTATATCAAATGAGGACACAGAGCCATCAGTGTGCTTCTTGATTTTCGAATTGGGGCAGTTGCCAGACGGCAATCGATTGAGCTTATTTCGCTTGATAGCATCTAGAAGTGGGCTTTCGAATTTTCCCGGTTCATTTAACATCTGTGAAGCGGCCGGTCCCGAGAGCGGCTCTGTGACCTTAGGAAACAATCGAACCGGCTTTCGAATGAACTCACGTTTGTTTGTTCGTCCCCAATCCATCCAAAATTGAACAAAAATGTTCAAGCGCTGGTCGGGTTCGTTCGCGAGCGATATTGCTCGGTCTAAGGCCGCATTAACTTGTTCCGGAGAACTTTCGAACACGGAGCCCCCGCCACTGTCCTGCCCGCCCTCGGCTTTGATTTTACCAAAATCTTTGTTTTCGTCATTTTTGCGCGAGCAGTTGATAGTGGTCAGAGCCACGCATAGCAGAACAGCAGAATGGATATATTTCGAACGAAAAATTCCCACGGTCTTTGTATATCAAGAAGTGCGCCATAGGTTCCTGGCGCCATATTTAATTTGAGCGTGATCCAGAGCCGTTATTTGGCAATTTGGGTTGAAGCCTTTTCAAAATTAAAAGGGAACGAACAGGTAGCATTGCTGAAGGCCAGACTTGAAATAGGTTTTGGCCTCTCCCGTAGTCCAATGCGCAGTTACTTGACGAAAATTTGGCCCGTTATCATATCCATTCCACAGCCAAAGCGAATTTCACCCTTATCGAGCTTGCCAAGTGCAATGGTCACGGGTTTGTTGAGCGGTAAGTCCTTTTTTATTTTCTTCGACTGAATTTTTATTTGAGTCGCGCAAGTCGAATCGGTTTTTCTCGTCACCTTGAGAACAACTGGAACTCCCGGCTTCATATTGACTGAGCTTGGCTCAAAACCCTTTTCTGTGACTTGGAGCTCAACAACCTGAGCCTTCGTCTCAGCGATGGCAGGCTGAAGATTCAGTGCGCAGATGATTGCAAGTGCGATAGATTTCACAGGGCCTCCTCTACTTTTTGTTTTTTGAAATAGGTTCGTTCTTTCCAGATGTAGAAAACAACTGGGTAAATCAAGAGTTCAAGAAGGAATGACGTAAAGAGGCCACCGATCATTGGCGCAGCAATACGCTTCATCACATCGGCGCCCGCTCCGATAGACCACATGATCGGAATGAGACCCATAAAGAGGGCGGCGACGGTCATAAGCTTCGGCCTTACCCGGTGAACGGCGCCCTCGATAACGGCGCTTTTTAGGTCGGCAAGGTTCCGCATTTTTCCTTTCTTCACATGCTCATCAAAGGCGAGATCAAGATACATGAGCATGAACACGCCCGTTTCGGCATCAAGCCCGAGAAGCGCGATCATCCCCACCCAAGCGGCGATCGAGAGATTGTAACCAAGGAAAACGAGCAGCCACACTGCCCCGATCAATGAAAACGGCACAGCAAGAAGCACGATTCCCGTTTTCACCCAAGATTTCGTGTTGAAATAAAGAAGGAAGATAATGAGGGCAAGCGTAATGGGAATTACGACCTTGAGGCGTTCCTTCACGCGCTCCATGTTTTCAAATTGACCGCTCCAGGAAATGAGATAGCCCTCGGGAACCTTGACCTTTTCTTCGACGAGTTTTTTTGCCTTACCGACGTAGGTGCCAATGTCCACCTGTGCGGGGTCAATATCGACGTAAACGTAGCCAACTAGAGAAGCGTTCTCGTCGCGGATCATCGACGGTCCCTCTTTGAAGTGGACCTTGGCGATTTCGCTTAGCGGAATTTGCGCGCCGGTAGGAGTGGTAATCAGAATTCGCTTAGCCGAGCTCGCATCCTGACGGAAAGAAGGAGCAAGTCTCACCTGAATCGGATACCGCTCGCGGCCAGCGAGTATCTGCGAGACGTTTTCGCCGCCGATTGCCACCATTGCCTGATCTTGCGCGTCTTTCAGCGAAAGCCCATAGCTTTTGAGTTTCTCACGATCAAAATCGACATCCAAGAAGTAGCCGCTGGCAATCCGCTCAGCAACTACGGTTCTCGTGCCATCGAGAGTTTTGATTTCTCTCTCTAGATTTTCGCCAATCGACTGAATGGTCTTTAGGTCTGGCCCGAATATTTTTATGCCGATGGGACTACGAATTCCGGTCGAGAGCATGTCGATGCGGTTTTTGATCGGCATGGTCCAGATGTTGGGCATTCCAATGAAGCTGAGCTTCTCATTCATTTCTTCGACGAGCTGTTCTTCACTGATCGTTTCAGGCCAAATTCGTTGGAACGGACTCTTTAAGAACTCAGGCAAAAATGAATACCAGCGACGCTCTTTTCGCCATTCGGAACTTGGCTTAAGAACAATCGTCGTTTCAAACATGCTTAGGGGCGCGGTGTCGGTTGACGTTTCGGCTCTTCCAGCCTTTCCATAGACGGTATCGACTTCGGGAAATGATTTGATGATCTTATCTTGTTCCGTAAGAAGCCTCTGCGCTTCACTAACGGACACGCCTGGAAGCGCCGTTGGCATATAGAGGAGGCTTCCCTCATGGAGCGTCGGCATGAATTCCGAGCCGAGCATCATAAAGCCAGGAACTATCGAAATGAGTCCCGCTAAGGCAAACCCAAGCGTCTTTTTTTTGTGTTCAAGAACCCAATCCACTATGGGCTCGTAGATTCTGAACAAGCGTTTACTGATTGGATGTTTGTGCTCGGAGTAATAGGTTCCAACCAGCAGAGTATTGCCTGCGCGATTCAGCCACTTGTTCGGACCATTGAAATGATCAGCCCTGGCAAAGAGCATCCGCATCGCTGGGTCGAATGTGATTGCGAGAATTGCCGCAATCGCCATCGCAAAGTTCTTTGACAACGCCAGCGGCCTAAAGAGACGCCCCTCCTGATCGACAAGCGTAAAGATCGGAATGAAGGCAACGGCAATCACCAGAAGCGAAAAGAAAACTGAAGGACCAACCTCGGTGAGCGCTTCAAGGCGAACTTTAAAGAAATCTTCCTTTCTTCCGTTCTCATCCCAATGCTGAATCTTGCGGTATGCGTTTTCCACTTCCACGATTGCGCCATCAACTAGAACACCAATTGAGATGGCGATGCCGGCCAAAGACATGATGTTCGAGCTCTGGCCAATGAGGTAAAGCGGAATGAATGCCAATAGAACTGAAATCGGAATGGTCACAATGGGGACAAGCGCTGAAGGCAGATGCCATAAGAAGAGAAGAATAATGAGGCTCACGATAATTAATTCTTCGGTGAGCGTGCCCTTAAGGGTTTCAATTGCACGCTCGATGAGATCAGATCTGTCATAGACTGAAATGATCTTTACGCTCTCGGGCAGAGCTTTTTGAATCTCAATGATTTTAGCTTTCACTCGATCAATGACGGCGGGAGCGTCTTCGCCTTGGCGCATGACGATGATGCCGCCAACGGTATCGCCAAAGCCATTAAAGTCGGTAATTCCGCGCCTCATCTCCGGGCCAACGGATACGGTCGCTACCTGTTTCACAAGAATAGGAGCGCGGCTTCTTGTGCCTAATGTGACGACGGCATTTTCAATGTCTTCAACTTTATCTACGAGTCCTCGGCTACGAACCATTGCTTCAGTGCCGGAGAACTCAACGGTCCTTCCTCCGCTTTCCTGGTTGGAGTTTTTGACCGCATCCATTACTTGATTGATCGAGACCTGAAAGAGCGCAAGTTTTGTAGGATCAACTTTCACTTGATACTGCTTTATGAAGCCCCCAATGGGAGCGACTTCCGCAACACCTGGCACGGCCTGAAGCTGAAAGCGAATAAGCCAGTCTTGCATAGAACGAAGATCGGCGGAGCTAAATTGCCCCGACTCATCCCGAAGCGCATATTGATAGACCCACCCTACGCTTGTAGCATCGGGACCGATTTCGGTTCTTACGCCGCTTGGGAGTTGTGAAGTAATGCGATTCAAGTTTTCAAGTACTCGGCTTCGAGCCCAGTACAGGTCAACCCCGTCTTCAAAAATCACGTACACGTAAGAAAAGCCATAGTCCGAAAAGCCGCGAACGGATTTTACTTTTGGCGCACCAAGGAGCGAGGAGACGATGGGATAGGTAACTTGATTCTCCATGATGTCTGGAGAGCGATCCCACCGGGAATAGATGATGACTTGTGTGTCGGACAGATCAGGAATGGCATCAAGTGGGATTTGCTTAAGAGAATAAACACCAATCGCTATCAGAACGGCCGTGATCGAAAGAACGAGAAAGCGATTGTGCGCCGAAAATTCGATAATTTTCTTGATCATATCTTAGCCCTTGCCCGGCATGCACATCGACATAGGGATATCCCAATGCTGACCTTCGGGACAAGAGGGTGTGGACGGCTTTTCTGATGTGCCGTCGGGTTTTGAAACGCCACGGATTTTTGCTTCAGAGTCGATCAGAAAATTGGGGCCGGAGCTGATGATTTCGCCAACCATAAGACCGTCCAGCACCTCGTAGAAGCTTTCAGTTTTTGGCCCAAGCTTTACCTGTCGCGCCGACAGTCTGTTTCCTTCTCTGAAAATATAAACGAGGTCTCCAGATCCCGTATGTAGAACAGAGCTTTCCGGAATCGCAATGCGGTCTTTCAAGCTTATTTCGACTTCTCCGCGAAAGCTCGTTTCAGAAAATAATCCTTTCGGACCTTTTCTGACTGAACCCACCACGCGAACAGTGCGGCTCGTCGGGTCAACAATTGAGTCAACGGACGAAATGGTTCCTAGAATTTCTTCTTCCGGATAAAAGCTACTCTCTCCCTTGAAGGTGAGTCCTGATTTCACGTAGCGAAGATCGCTTTCGTACAATTGAAACGCAACGGAAGAAGATGAAAGAAACCGTCCCGATACAGGCAACAAGACACGCAAGTCCATTTTTTCGACCGTGTGTTTTTGTATGCCTAGAAGGGC
The DNA here is from genome assembly GCA_050250515.1 of Bdellovibrionales bacterium. Lineage (GTDB taxonomy): Bacteria > Bdellovibrionota > Bdellovibrionia > Bdellovibrionales > UBA1609 > JALHOQ01. The sequence goes on from JBFWON010000007.1 coordinate 50,671, forward strand.
AACTTGAAAGTCGGTCGCCTGAACCTCTGATCGGCCTTCTCCTTTCGTCTCACTCTGCCCTTGGGCTTGCTGTGGTTTCACTTGAACGAGCTTCATGTGACAAATGGGGCATTCGCCTGATTTGTCAGAATGGATCTGCGGGTGCATGGGACAGGTCCAATAACTTTTGCCTTCCACCTTCGTGACGCTTGATTTATCGGGACTCCTTTCCTTTTTCTGGAAAAGGTCTTTCGATGCCCAAAGCCCAATGGCCACGATGATTGCTACGACCCATATCCATTTCTTATTCATTCGCTATCCTTACTTTGCGCGTACTTTTGTAGTTCGCTCACGGCGTCTTCATATTGCTCACGGTATTCCAGCGCCTTTAGCTTCAGCTCCGGAAAGGCTTGCATTGTTTCGCGGTGGTCTTGGAGGGATTCCATATCCCGTTGCGCTAGATTGTGGACGAGGCGCATCCTTTTTTCTGCTCTCGGCAGTAGTTTCGTAACCAAGTTGTCGAGCTGCTTTTTTAAGGACTCGGCTTTCACGAAGAGCGCGCTTTTTTCAGTTTGAATTTTTCGTGTTGTTCGGGCGAATTCCAACTCCGCTTGAAGTCTTTGGGCAGACGCGCTACTTGAAGTGGCCCGTGGCTCCCAGAAAAAAACAAATGGCAGACTCACTCCCACCATCACTTCGTTGTAACGCTGGAACATAGAGCTTGCCCCCATCTGTTTGTAGCGAAGATTAAGTTCAGGGAACCAAGAGGATTTCGCTTCGCTTTCGCGCGCTTTAAAGCTCTCTAGTGTGAGTCTCGCGGATTCGAGTTGGTGTGGAGATTCAATAATTGAGCTATTAGGAAGCTCAGAGACTTGGGGCTCCTTTACGGAGGGGCGAAAATTTGATGGATCGGCATTCACGAACTCTGCCGCTTCGATCTGTTTATTTCTAAGCATTTGCTCGGCAGTGAGAAGCTCGTTATCGAGCGCGTCCACATCGGATTCAGCTTTGAGAATGTGGATGTTTGAAGAGCTATCAGAGCGTGAGCCCGCGCGGGATAATTTGATGTGTTGGCCGATAACAGCCTTCTTTTCTTTTAAGAGGCCAAGGCGCTCTTGAGCCGCCCAAATCGAGAAATAAAGAAGCCGTGCTTTTGCGATTACCTCGCTTGAAAACGCCTTTTGCATTTCGGATTGAGCTTCGGCCTCGAACTTTCGTGCTGATCGGTCGCTAGTAAGTTTTGTTGGAAACGGAATTGTTTGGCTGACTTCGAATCCTGAGGTGCCGCTCCCGCCATCTTCATTCATTTGGATATACCCGACCATCGGGGGCGGCAGATTTATTCCAACAGCTCTTGCACTTGCGGCTTCAACCTTTGCCGACTCCACTTTAAGACCGAGATTCTGGGCCTTCACCTGAGCAAGAAATGAATCAAGCGTAAGGGCGTCCTGAGCCAACACCTTCGCGCCTGGGGCAACTAAAAGAGCGATCATCAAAAAGCCAAGTCGTTTCATGCCATCTAATACGATAGAACTGAGCGGTTTGTGACAAGAAATTTTATCCCATTGAAATTGTTAGATTTTTTGACAATCTTTAGGTGCCTTGTCACAATTAACCCCGTGCCATCGTAATAGAGGTTGTGAATGAGCGGATTAAAAGATCGGTCAGACGAGGAGCTTATGTCGCTTTACCAAAGCGGTGATTACACGGCTTTTGAATGCCTATTCGAGCGGCATTCGGGGCGAGTTTTTCAGTATTTGAAAGGGAAAGTTTCCACGGAAGCCGCAAAGGATCTCCTGCAAGAAACTTTTCTGAAGGTCCATCGTTCGCGCGGTCAGTATCAGACGCAGTATCCGTTTTTACCTTGGCTCTTCACCGTTGCTCGCAACAACTTGAACGACTTTTTTAAAAGCTCGGATCAGAAAGTCATCAAAATTGGTATCCATGCTGACTTGTTCCCGGAAGCACTACGACCGATCGCACCTGAGCATGATTTATCGGCGGCCCTGAATGGCTTACCTCACGTTCAGCGTCGCGCAATTGAGTTGCGCTACATGAACGAGTGGTCGTTTGAAAAAATCGCCGAAGAGATGAACACAACACCTGAAAACAGCCGCCAGATCATTAGCCGCGGAATAAAGAAAATTCGCTCCTTACTAAAAGGAGAAGAAAAATGAAAATTACAGAGAAAGAGTGGCTTGAGGATTTCAAAGAGTTCGTTCAGTCCGATGGCGCTCCTGTGCCAAAAGAGGTTTCAGAAAATATCTTGAGTCGCGTGCGAGCCGATTTAAATCCTTCACCCTGGATGGTGTTTGCAAAGCTCCTCGGTATCCACTTAGTGTTAGGCACCTTGTCGCTTGCGATTTGTAGTCAGTTTGGCCTTAATCCTTTTCATACTGACTTCTCGCTTTCAAAATACTTTATGATGTTAGGCCATTCGACTTGTATGGTTCTCTGCGGAGTCCTTTTCATTGGTCTCACGATCATTCTTGGCCGATTGTTTTTGCAAAGAGAAGAGCTCCTTGTTCTTTCGAGAAACGCTCCACTCCAAGTATTTGGATTAAGCGTTTTATCAATGGCTGCCTTCATTGGGTTCGGCGCCGAAGTGGTTTTTGGAATTGGGATTCTATGGTTTCTCGGTGCAATGCTAGGCGGAGTGGTGGCGGCAAAAGCGATCGCTTGGCGCCCAATCTTCGCTAGTTGATCAGTCGTCCAATTTTTGACGCTAAAGAACTTGAAGCGGTTATTTTTTCAAGACGATTTATTTCACAAGTTTGATTCACGTGATCGTCTTCTGGCCGCTTTTTCATATCAATGGCCCAGCAATGCTTTAACTTGTTCTTCAGCTACGTGGTGACTCGATTCCTTTTCTGCCGGCAGCTTCATAATTTCTGGAAAATGGCGAAACAAGATCACGGACTGATGATCTGGAGTTCGTATTTCAGCAGTACTTTCCTGGTATTTTTATTTGTCCACATCAAGCAGTAGTCTTGAGCACTGCCGGCCGTAAATATATCTTTGTGAGTCTTAGTGGCATCTTTCTTGACCGGATAGAATACCTCTTGGCCCAAGTGATAATGGATATTGAAGTCTACAAAGGATTTTGTTTCGAATGAATAGGCCAATTGTTGACCTACGTTCAGTAGCAGGCATTCCTCATGCACTTTCCCGGCGTTTAAAGTTTTTGTGAGCTGCTTAACATTGCCGTTTGCTGCCCCGGCAGCTGCGAATAATAAAATCAAATTGACGAAAAATGCATGGTTCGACATCGATCACCTTCGTAAAAATTAGCGTTAACTTCTCGCTCGAAGTTGCAATACATTTACAGCTTTAGCTCAGTCTCATTGCCTGCCTTGAGACTAAAGATATACCAAAAAATAATTTAGAGCTCCAGCTGTGATTGATTTCCAGATGAAACGATCACAAGCTAACCCGCTTCAACCTTAAAGCATTCGCAATAACCGAAACCGAGCTCAAGCTCATGGCAGCCGCAGCAATTATGGGACTCAGGAGAATTCCAAAAAATGGATATAAAACTCCGGCAGCAAGAGGAACCCCGAGCGCATTGTAAATGAAAGCAAAAAATAGGTTTTGCTTAATATTTTGCAAAGTTACAACACTCAAAGCTCGAGCTCGAACAATACCAATGAGATCGCCCTTAACTAGAGTGACTCCAGCCGAATTCATTGCGACGTCCGTTCCAGTGCCCATGGCGATTCCCACTTGGGCCTGGGCCAATGCAGGTGCATCATTAATACCATCTCCGGCCATTGCAACGAAGCGGCCTTCTTTCTGCATGGTCTTCACAATTTCGGCTTTGCCCTGAGGTAAAACATCAGCGAAAAACTGGTCAACGCCCACGCGTTTCGCAACAGCTTCTGCGGTTTTTGCATTATCGCCGGTTATCATAACGACCTTAATACCAATTTTCTGAAGGGTCTTGATTGCAGTCACAGTTGTTTCTTTGATTGGGTCCATGACGCCGACGAAGCCTGCCAATTTTTTATCAATAGCGACAAACATGACGGTTTGCCCTTCGTTGCGAAGGGTATCCATGTCCTTTTCGGACTGCTGCAAGTCGATTGAGAACTCCGTCATTAAGGCTCGGTTGCCGACCGCGACGTGGTGGCCATCAATTGTGGCATGAATGCCTTTACCAGTGATTGAAGAAAAATGCTGAACATCGCGGGTTACGACTTTGCGATCATTGGCTCCGGCTACAATGGCGGCAGCCAAAGGGTGCTCGCTCGCTTTTTCGAGGCTCGCCGCATAGGATAGAAGGTCGTTTTCGGCGATCGAGCCAAGACTTTTTACCGTCACCAGTTTTGGCTTTCCTACGGTTAGAGTTCCCGTTTTGTCGATGACCAAGGTATCCACTTTGCGCATCAGCTCAATCGCCTCCGCATTTCGAAAGAGGATTCCCATGGTCGCGGCGCGACCAGTTGCGACCATGATAGACATTGGTGTCGCCAAGCCCAGGGCGCACGGACATGCGATGATCAGGACGGCTACGGCGTTTACGATTGCGTGCGCCAGTCGCGGTTCTGGACCAACGAGAGCCCAAACTATCGCGGTCACAACGGCTGAGAGGACTACGGCCGGGACAAAATAGGCGGAAACTTGGTCGACCAATTTTTGAATGGGTGCTCGCGATCTTTGGGCTTCAGCAACCATCTGGATAATCTGAGCAAGGAGTGTATCTTTGCCGATTTTCTCGGCTTTCATAATTAATGACCCAGTACCATTTATGGTGGCGCCAACAACTTTGGAGCCAGCGACTTTCTCAACCGGAACTGGTTCGCCGGACACCATGGATTCGTCAACAGATGACCCACCGCTGGTCACAACTCCATCGACAGGTATTTTTTCGCCAGGCCTCACCCTGAGTTGGTCTCCGACATTGACCTGCTCCAGTGGCACGTCTTCCTCGCTGCCATCTGTACCAATTCGCCGAGCGGTTTTAGATTGTAAGCCAAGCAGCGCCTTTATTGCAGCACTTGTTTGGCCGCGCGCTTTCAGTTCAAGAACTTGTCCCAGCAGGACCAGTGTGACAATGACAGCCGCGGCTTCGAAATACAGCCCAACTTCACCCGTCATTGAATCTTTGAATGAGGCGGGAAATAGCTCTGGAAAAAACACGGCAACAAGGCTGTAGCCGTAGGCGACGGCGACACCAAGGCCGATGAGGGTAAACATATTGAGACTACGGTGAACGAGTGACTGCCAAAATTTCTCAAAAAACGGCCAACCTCCCCAAAGGACCACTGGGCTTGCCAATAAAACTTCAGCCCATTTCAATTGTTCGAGAAGTCCCTGTGAGTGAATAAGGTGTCGTCCGCCCATCGTAATAAAAAGCAAAGGAATGCTGAGAACGGTACTGATCCAAAATCGTTTGAGCATCATTTTGTATTCGGAATCGTCCTCGACACCTTCAGTTGCATTGACGGGCTCTAGAGCCATCCCGCAAATCGGACAGCTGCCGGGCCCGATTTGTCGAATCTGAGGGTGCATCGGACAGGTATATTCTACCCCAGGTTTTTGCGGCGCCGCTTGAGTCGGATTGAGATATTTGTTTGGTTCCAGGTCAAATTTGGTTTTGCACTTGAGACTGCAAAAGAAAAAGCTACGACCTGAAAATGTCGATTTACCTTTTGCTGCGTCTGGATCGACGTCCATTCCGCACACTGGATCTTTCACATGGTTTGAACCAGAGGTGTGGACGTGGTTAGCGTGATTGTGATGATGAGTTTCTTTTTTTTCCAAGTTTTACCCCTTAAACAAATCCAGCAGTTCTTTAAGTTTCTTATCAAGCAAAGGAGGAGCGTCAGTTCGCGCCGATTGTTTGACACAGGAGCTGATATGCTTCTTTACGATGGCAAATTCGAGGGCCTTCAACGCAGATGTGGCCGCCCTAATTTGCTGAACTATTTCTGGGCAATACCGTCGCGACAAAACCATTTTTTCGATACCAGCAATTTGACCTAAGATCTTCCTCAGGCGGCTCAACTCTTGAGAGTGATCTGGATGTTCAATTTCAATCTTTGCTTTTCGCATTTTTCCTCTTACTAAAGTGATACTCCAGGGCACTATGCTTTGGAAACTATAGATTGGCCCTGCAAGGACCAGGCCTTTATCTGGCATACTCCCTGCTAGTATACAGTTAATATGACGTGGATCATATCTTGTTTGAGCTGATGAGAATAGTCTCAGACATAATGTCGCAAGATGGGTTATTTTGACTCACTGGAGGTAAAATGGAAGCGCAGGAACACCATCACGAGATGGAAGAGAAACATCAAACCTGGTTGAACCGGCATCGCTGGCTCGGATACTGTGCGTTAGCTGTAATAGCTTACTACCTGCTGTCGGAACATCGTGAGCATGTCTTTGCCTATTTGCCGTACCTTCTCTTGGCGGCCTGCCCACTGATGCATCTTTTTATGCACGGTGGCCATAACCACGGAAATCAAAAGACGGAGCCAAAATCATGAATCACTCAGAAGGATCAGCCTATGGCCTTTGGAGTCTCGTTATTATTAATTCACTCATTTTTATTTTCTTCGCGTTTAGCTTTTTCAAACCGCAGACGAAACGCGATTGGCGAACTTTCGGAACATTTTCGGCCTTCGTTGTTGCGCTATTTGCTGAAATGTACGGATTTCCTCTGACAATTTATCTGATGTCAGGGTGGCTCGCACAAAAATTTCCTCAAGTGGACTTTTTATCCCATGACAGCGGTCATTTACTTCACACTCTTCTTGGTATGAAAGGAGATCCTCACTTTGATTTTCTTCATATCACGAGCAGCGTTTTGATCGTTGCGGGATTTTGGTTGCTATCATCTTCTTGGAGAGTTTTGTACAAGGCGCAAAAAACAAAGAAGCTCGCGGTAGATGGGCCATATCAATACATTCGCCACCCTCAGTATGTCGCGTTCGTATTGGTGATGCTCGGCTTCCTGTTTCAATGGCCAACCCTGGTGACTATCGTTATGTTCCCAATTCTTGTCGTGACCTACGTTCGACTCTCATTAAGGGAAGAAGCTGAAGTGGAGTTGGAATGGGGCGAGGTTTACAGGAGATACGCTAGTCAGACTCCGAGATTTTTTCCGCACTTTTCAAAGTTGGTAGGATCGTCTTCGGTGGAAAAACAAGCATGACTCCTCAATCACCTCGACTTCGATTCTTGGGTGCAGCCGGTGCGGTCACGGGCTCAAAATATCTACTCTCGATTTTAAATCGGCAGATCTTGGTGGACTGTGGGCTTTTTCAAGGGCTCAAAGAACTGCGATTGAAGAACTGGGATAGATTTCCGATTGATCCGAAGTCAATCGACGCCATTGTTCTTACGCACGCTCATATTGACCACTCAGGATATATACCGCGACTCGTAAAAGAGGGTTTTCGGGGAAAGATTTATTGTACGCCAGCGACACTAGAGCTCTGTCGAATTCTGCTTCCCGATACTGGGCACTTGCAGGAGGAAGAGGCTGAATACCTTGGTCGCAAAAAGCTGAGCAAACATGATCCAGTCTTGCCGCTTTTTACTGAGAAGGAAGCTACTGAATCGTTAAAGTATTTTGTAACTAAAGACTTTGACGAGGAGTTCGAAGTATTTCCTGGTCTCTCGGCAAACTTTCGATATGTGGGACACATTCTCGGCGCAGCTTCCTGCATATTTCGCGCAGACAAAATTAAAATAGCATTCTCTGGTGACATAGGGCGGATGCAAGATCCGATCTTTCACGCCCCCGCAAAACTTCCAGATGTTGATTATCTAGTTGTCGAGTCGACCTATGGTAATAGGAAACATGAGCCAACAGATCCCTTTGCGGACTTGGAGAAAGTCGTCAACGACGCCGTACAGTCCCAAGGCGTGATCATGATTCCTGCCTTCGCTGTGGGACGCGCGCAATCGCTTATGTACGTGTTGTCGAAGCTGAGGAAGGCCAAACGAATTCCCGATATACCAATGTACCTCAACAGTCCAATGGCCACCAGTGTGACAAAAATATTTTGTGATTTTAAAAATCTGCACAAGCTCGATGAAAAAGAGTGTACCGATATGTGCGAAGATTTTCGCTACGTAAAGTCGGTTGAAGAATCTAAGGCTTTGAACGAGAAAAAAGGTCCGATGATTATTGTCTCGGCAAGTGGAATGGCAACCGGTGGGCGCATTCTTCACCATCTGAAGGCTTTTGCACCAGATCCTAGGAATACCATCGTGATAGCTGGTTATCAGGCCGCAGGTACACGAGGGCGACAAATTCAAGATGGTGCGAAAGAAGTAAAGATCCACGGCAGTTTTGTACCGATCCGGGCTAAGGTTCGAGTGCTCGAAAATCTATCGGCACACGCTGATGCCTCCGAGATTTTAGATTGGCTCAAGTCCTCAGGCGTCCATCCTAAGCAAATTTTTGTGACTCACGGGGAGCCCGAGGCCGCACTCGCGATGAAACAACATATTGAGGAAACGCTAAAGCTAAATTGCGTGGTGCCAACCCAAGATCAGGAATTTACATTGGATTCTCTATGACTTCGCCCGCAATGGGGCAACCGATTGTCTGCCAAAATAAATGCAACGCCGTCAAAGACCAAGGTGCAACTCGGCTTCTAGTTATCACAGGTGGACCTGGCGCCGGGAAGACTGCAGTTCTCGAAATGGCTAAAAAGGTTCTTTGTGAGCACATTGCAATTTTACCTGAGGCTGCTTCAATTGTGTTTGGCGGTGGATTCTGGCGTTTAGAGAGCCCGTCGGCAAAATCAGCGGCACAAAGAGCTATTTATCACGTTCAGTCGGAAATGGAGCGGCTTGTGGTAAATGAGAATCGCTGGGCAATTGGACTGTGTGACCGTGGCACACTTGATGGCCTTGCGTACTGGGCCGAACCCGAAAGTCAGTTTTGGGCAATGACCGGTGAAACCCTTGAAGAACAATATGCTCGGTATTCCGCAGTGATTCATCTTCGCTCTCCGTCCGCGGACTCAGGATATAATCACCAGAATCCCCTTCGCATAGAGACACCAGACCAAGCGAAAATAATAGACGAAAAGATTTTTTCGATTTGGTCTCGGCATCCAAAATATAAAATGATTCAGAGCACGTCAGGCTTTTTAGAAAAGGCCCAAATGGCAATCCGAGAGATTGCTCAAAATCTCCCAGAGTGTTGTCAGTCGGCGATTGAAAAGAAGGAGAGCTCGAATCAATGACAAGTAAAATGAAGCGTCTGATATTCTTTGTTGTCCGCTTCTCTGTCGTTGGTTTCCTATTAAATCTTGTGTGGGAGTATTTTCAGTGCGGGCCCTTTTTCCGGCACGTTGAAACACGTCCAACGATTGCGGCGATGACTGGTGCGACTTTTGGGGATCTCATCATGATGTTGGTGATATACATTGTCGTAAGTTGGGTTAAACGTTCATGGTATTGGTATGACAACGCGTGGAACGCGCGATTAGTTTTTTCAATTTTAGTTCCCTCCTTTTTGATTGCGGTGATGGTTGAGCTAGTTGCCTTGAAGAGTGGCCGCTGGGAATACACGTCTCGAAATCCAATTATTCCGGGATTTGGAGTCTCGCTTTTGCCTGTCCTTCAGATGTTACTCATTACGTCGGTGTCATTTTATTTTTCGAAACCAAACGTATTTGCGAAGTGCAGGTACAAAAAACACAGAGGAGGAAATATGAAACTATTTTTGAGAGGATTTCTCTCGACGGCGGCATTCTTAGCCTTGGCTGGAGGCATGCCGGCTTTTGCCGAAGATCCTACCCAGGATCACAGCGCTCACCATCCAGAGGGGCAGGCTCCGGCTAAAAAGGACTCAAAGGGCGGCATGATGGGCGATATGAAGATGGATGATATGAAAGGCATGATGCACGAATGCATGGAAAAGCATAAAGACGGAAAGATGTGCGACCACAACATGATGCAAAAGTGCGAAGGCAAAATGTCGAAAGCCGAATGTCAAAAAATGATGAAGCAAGCAAAAGTTGAAAACAAGACGGATAAGAAAAAGAAGTAGGTAGCACCGCCCGACTCCCGAATTGTAGTCGGGCGGTAAGAGTTAGATTTTGATTCAATTTATTTCCTATTTAACGTTAATTGCGCCTTCTGAGAAATTGGGTGATCCGTGAAAGCCGCAGGTAAATTTATAAGTACCGCGATTTCGAAGTACTATGACCTGTTTGGCCAGGCTGCCACGGTCGGCCATGAGATCTATGCCGAGGGATCGGGCGTCCATTTTGAACATCTTGTCAGTGGCTGCCAATATAAATTCCACGGTCTTCCCGACTTCAACGTCAACGCTGAGCGGGCCGCAGGTCCCATCGGCCCTTCCTGAAATGGTGATGTTTGAATCTGGTATACGCACTAAATCTGCGACATCCTGCTCATGCCATTTTTGCGCAACTGCAAAGGCGGTTTGACCAGCTCGATTGCGAATGCGTCTATCGGGATTGCCCTCAAGTAAATCTTCAATGATCCATTTGCTTCCTCCGAAGGCAGCGTGAATCAGAGCCGTGTTGCCAAGCTTGTCCTTTATGTTGAAGTCTGCCTCGGCCGCAAGAAAACTTGTATATGGGCCCTGAAGCCCCGCTCGCACAGCTTTGATCAGAGCCGTTTCACCTTTTATATCTTGCAGATCTACATAGGCTCCGTTGTCTATGAACAGGTTAATAAGAGCGTGTGTATCTGAAATCGGGCCACTTGCGTTTCCGGGTTGGCACTCTGGATCGATTCCCAACATAATAGGAGTGCACTTCCTCGAGTTTTGGACGTTCGGGTCAGCTCCACACTGGAGGAGAAACTCAAGCTCATCAATCTCTTGAGCCGAATCCATTGCGGATAAAAGCGATCGACTCGGATTGGAGGGGCAAGTGGGTGGGCTAGGAAGTTTTCCCAAGATTTCGCATTCGACCTTAACATTTTCCAATCCCTGAGGGGCATGCGTGAACACCCCTTGAACTTTGCCAATAGAGCTGCTCGGAATTTGCAAAAACACTCTTTTAGAGCCGACATATCGGAGGTTTGGTCCGATATATTTTCTTTTGTTTAGTGACTGGCCCTGGGTGATGCCATGCCCATCAGGATAGACCCATCTGAGATGGCTTTTGCCTGCTTCCATATCGACGAGTACTTCAATTTTTGTCGAAGGAGAGGTTGCAGCGTCTCCCTTACACTCAAGTATTTCGGCCCGTACAACTTGGCCACAAAGTAGTAAACCAACGAGAATGCCTTTCATATTATTTCCCCCATTTATTAGTCGGATGCTCCATTTTTAATCCATTCTCGAATTGCCAACTTCTCATCGATCTTTAGTTCGCTGTAGCCACCCTTCGCGGGCGGCATGCGTTTGTCGTCAGCTCTTTCTATCGCGATTACCAACCCGGATTCATCTGGATTTCCGGGTAACACCAAATCCAGCGGCGAGTTTAATAAGTCTGACCTTCCTAATAGTATTCGCTTTCCGGTTCCGGTCGGCGAATGGCATGTTATGCACCGAATTTGAAAAATATTTTTATCGATGGATTCGAACTTTGCTTCAAGTGGAGTTGTTTCGACCGGTTCACTATCGGTTTGAGTTTCAGGGGCGCCTATATCAATCCAACTCCAGAGAATGGCAAGTTGTTCTTGCGATAAACTGTCGTTTTTAGGCATCGTTTTTTTCTCGAAAACAGCTGTATTGATCGCTCGAATACGCGACTGAACCTGGTTGAAGCTTTCTAGAGCGACCCCGCCAGAGTTCCCGTGGCATGATATGCACTTCGGGAGGAAAACTCGCTGGTTAACGTAAGCGTAGGAAAGCTTCGCCTTTTGCTCTTTCGGAAGGCTAAACCGCGAATTGTCACTTATCGGACCTACTATATGAACTGGATCGCAACCAACAGTTGCGATCACCACGACAATTAAAAACAAA